>JBKHKF010000225.1:0-5054 GCA_046537745.1 Anaerolineales bacterium
GTGCATATCTGCACGCCCAACTACCTGCATCATCCTATGGCGAAGGCAGCCCTGTTGGCCGGTAAGCACGTGTATTGCGAAAAGCCGCTTGCCCTGACCAGTGAGCAATCCGCTGAGCTGCTGGAAGTTGAGGCCGAAACCGGCAACGTAGGGGCCGTCAACTACAATTTGCGCTTTTATCCGCTGTGCCAGGATGCCAGGATCCGCATCAAGGAGGAGGAAATAGGTGAGGTCCGGCTGGTGCATGGCCACTACCTGCAGGACTGGCTCTTTCTAAAAAGCGATTGGAACTGGAGATTGGAGCCCGAGCAAGGTGGATCGATGCGGGCGGTGGCTGATATCGGCTCGCACTGGTTTGACATGATCACCTGGCTGACCGGGCACCACGTCACCGAAGTGATGGCGGATATCGCAACCGTGCTCCCAACCAGGCTCAAGCCGAAATCGGAGGTGCAGACCTTCGCCGGCAAATTGGAAGAATCCGAGGAGGCGGTCGAGGTTGAAATCGAAACCGAGGATTACGCCTCCATCCTCTTTCGCTTGAGCAACGGAGCACGCGGCGTTGTCACAGTTTCCCAGGTGAGCGCCGGATACAAGAACCAGTTCCAGTGGGAGGTTGATGGTTCGAAAGCGAGCTTCCGTTGGCAGCAAGAGCGGCCGAATGAAATGTGGATTGGAAGGCGAGAAGGTCGGAATGAGCTGCTGGTCAAAGATCCTTCACTGATGACAGAAAAAGCCCGCTGGTCGGCCGGGTTTCCCGGGGGACATGCCGAGGGTTATCCGGATACTTTTATGCAGGCGTTTAAGTCCTTCTACAGCTATCTTGAAGCTGGCGACTGGTCGTCGGAGCGGAATTTCCCCACCTTCACCGATGGCCATCGAGAGAATGTGCTGACCGATGCCGTTGCCAAGAGCGCTGAGGGTGGCTCATGGGTGCAGGTGCCCGGAGATGGCTGATTTTGCCATTGGCGTCGATCTGGGCGCAACAAATCTTCGCCTCGGACGGGTGGATGCCGCCGGGGAGATCAGCGGGTTCAAAATGGGCCCCGTCCCCTGGCAGGCTGGCGCAACTGAGGTCGTGCGTACAATCGCAGAACAGGTCCGTGGCTTACCCGACTACGAGGCGGCGGATGGAATTGGCGTTGCGGTGGCGGCCACGCTGTCTCCGGAAGGTCAAATACTTGAAGGTCCGCACAACTTGCCCCAGGAGTTCAGCCGCTTCCCGCTTTCCAAATTACTCGAGAAAGAGCTTTCGCTCCCATGCCTGCTGGGAAATGATGCCAATCTGGCACTGCTCGGCGAGGGCCTGTACGGAGCAGCTCGGGGGGCAAAGGATGTGCTGCTGCTGACTTTAGGCACCGGCGTGGGTGCCGGAGTTATGCTGGGAGGGGAGATCAGAACGGGGCAGCATGGCAGCGCCGCAGAAATCGGCCTATGGCCGGTGCAGGTTCCTGCCACGGGCTCCTTTGTCCCTGTGGAATCCCTGGCTGCGCCTGGCGCCGTGATGGACAGGTTGGAGAGATCTGGCGAGGATCTTTTTGCCCTGGTTGATTCGGGCGCGCGGGAGGCCGAGGAAGCCAGCAAGCTGATGTTCCGTTTGCTGGGCCAGCTTATCACCCACGTTCATCTGCTGCTGGATCTTGATCTGGTCATTCTCACCGGTGGCTTGGTTGCCGCCGGCGAAAGAGTCAGAACCGAGGTCGAGGCGGCCTTCCAGTCCATCTGCCCGACGGCTTACCAGTTTGATCTTTCCATCCAATTGGGTTCCCTTCCGCCGGATCAGGCAGGGGTGATCGGTGCCGCCGGCCAGTTTCTTCGTTCATGAAAGCTGGCGATCAGCCGGATAAGTATTAAGGGAGATTTTGTTGTGAGCAGCCGGAGTCAGGTTTAGAATTAGGTTAGGTGAACGAGGCGGAGGAAAGAAGAGATGTCAACGGAAGAGCGAAAACGCGTGAGTTGGCTCGTCTGGCCTTTCGTCGCTTTGTGGCGGCTCCTGACCTTAATCCTTGAGGTGACGGGACGGTTGATCGCGGGGATCCTCGGATTGGTGCTGATGGCTGTGGGCTTAGTCCTTATTGTCACTGTCATCGCGGCGCCGCTCGGGATTCCGCTGATGGTGATAGGTTTGCTGCTGACGATTCGCGCTATCTTTTGACTACGAGAAATCATCTTGGTTGACTTGGTTTGACCGGTTGGGTTAATCTGGTGTTGAGGCGTTACGGAGGCAAAAGAAAATGAAGAACGGCGCCAGGCGCGTTATGAGAATTGTTGGTGAAGTGCTCTCACAACTTTTGAATGTGCCGATCCTGTCCGGCGCGATGGTCACCTTCCTATTCTTCCGGCTGCCGACGGATATCCCTAACCGAGCGCACAGTTTCGCCCTGGCATTGGCTTTCTTCTGTCTTATCCCCTTGGCGAGTCTGCTCTTCTACATCCCCGGGGGCGTCAAGGATTGGGCCAGAGTTATCAAGCGGCAGCGCATCGCCAGCTTTGTACTGATGATGATCAGTTATCCGCTGGGCTATCTTATTCTCAGGATGACGGGCGCGCCGTTGATTTATGAGGCGATCGCCGTGACCTACACGCTCGTCACCCTTGGCTTGATTCTTGTCAACATGGGATTGAAATACAAGGCCAGCGGGCATGCGGCCGGCGTCGCCGGGCCAGTGGCAGCTATGGTGTATCTGTATGGCCTGATCGCTGCGCCGCTATTAGCCCTGATCCCGCTTGTCACAATCGCCAGGGTCATGGCGAAGGGCCACGATATCTGGCAATCGTTGGCGGGGGCAGCATTGTCCCTTTCGATCACGGTGGCCGTGCTCTGGCTTTATGGATTCCAGCCTTTGGCGGGCCTCGTCCGCTGATCATCAGTCAAGGATCCGAACGACATGTTCCCCTGCGGGATTTGCCCGGTCACCTCGGGCCTGATCCAGGCACCTACATCTTGCTTTATGAACGCACTTCCACCGGAGAGGTGGAAGTAGGGAGTTTGGGAGTCGTTCCTCTAAAGCCGGGGGCCTATCTTTACGTTGGAAGTGCTCTTGGATCGGGTGGAGTCCGTGCCAGGGTGGCCCGGCACAGCCGGGATAGCTCGAACAAACATTGGCATATCGATTATCTTCGACCCTCGCTTACGCTCAAGCGAGTCTTTCTTACTTATTGTGAACAGAGATTGGAGCATGATTGGGCTACGGCTATGATGGCTTTGAGCGGCGCAGAGAATCCGATACCCGGTTTTGGCTCTTCGGATTGTCGCTGCGCTGCCCACCTTTTCTTCTTCGAAATCACGCCCAACATCGATGAGCTCGCTTGGCGACTGGCGGATAAATCCGCTGGCTCGACAATTGTGGAGCACCTGGCTGTTCACTAGCTGGCCCAATACGTTCAATCTGCACTATCGGCTAAGCCGACAGCCTTCCGTAGGCTTTTCTCTGCGCACGGGAAAGAGAGCGAATTCAGCCTTGAAACCGAGGCGGATTCACAGGCGAACTGCCTAAACAGGGAAGGTCAGCAAGTCAAGTAACGATGAAGGTCACTTTGGTTCATGCTTAGGGTCGGGCAAACTGGTGGGAAGGAGGAGCCGAGCATGAATTATCGGGATCTGGCAAGCCTGCCGCTTTTCCAGGGTCTGCCGAAAAAGGATGTCAAGCGCTTTGCGGCGCTGGCAGATATCATGGATATCGGGGAAGGTGAATACCTTTTCGGTCAGGGCGAGCCTGCGGACAGGCTTTTCGTCATGCTCGAGGGGGAAGTTGAGATCCGCTACAACCCTGGCGATGGTGGTGCCCTTACGGTCACCTCGCTGGAGCGGGGCGGTGTTTTCGGCTGGTCCGCAGTTCTGGGCAGAGCGGCCTATACTTCAGGCGCTATTTGTACCATCCCGGGCAAAGCCATCAGTGTAAAAGGCGACCGCTTCAGGGAGATGTGCGAGCAGCATCCGAACACCGGTGTACTGATCATCGAACGATTGGCGGACGTAATCGCTGGTCGGCTGAGCAGCACACGAGAAGCTGTCACTCAGGTCCTGCACAATACGGTCGCTTCCGGCACACAGACCGGTGCAGGTGGGAAACGGACGGATGGAGGGAACAAATGAAGCAGGTGACGCATAATCACGAGATTGGGGTCTCCCGCCAGGAAAAAGTACAAGATCTTATTGACTCGCTCAGCGCATATATTGAACAATATCACGGCGGTTGGGTCCGCATGATCGAGCTGGAGGATGATGTTCTGAGGGTTGAGCTCGGCGGCGCGTGCGATGGCTGTTCCCTTTCCCCTTCGACCTTGCAGGGCTGGATTGGTGGCACCGTCCGCCAGTTCTTCCCGGAGATCAAGAAAGTCATCTCCGTCTGAATCCCCGATCACAAGATCAACTTGCACGCCGCCACGAGGCGGCGTGCTTCTTTTAAATGCCGAATAGGGTATGGGCTATGATGAGGGCCAGGAGACAAGATGGCACAGACGGTTCGAGCATCCTTTCCATTGACAGTGCATGTCATTTTCCGACGGGAGGACAGGGTTCTGCTCCTTCGCCGGCACAACACCGGCTATCGGGACGGCTGGTACAGCCTGGTGGCCGGTCATGTGGAGGTCGGCGAAAAGCTAACCCAGGCTGCCCGGCGCGAGGTGCTTGAAGAGATCGGCGTGGAGGTGAAAAATGGATCATTCAAGATGCGCGGTGTCATGCACCGACGGTCGAATGATCAGAGGATTGATTTCTTCCTGGAAGCGGCGGCCTGGCAGGGAGCTCCGGTGAATCGGGAACCCGGCAAGTGCTCAGGCATCGGCTGGTTTGACCAAAAGGAACTCCCGGAGAAGACTGTGCCTTATATTCGAAGAGCTCTGGGCCTGGACCCAAGGTCCTTCTGGTGGGCTGAATTTGGTTGGGATTAAGTGCCAGCTGCGTCTTCTGGAGGCGCAGTTTGAGAGGAGTTATTTTGACAGAGATGGCGAGAAGCGGTGGGCGCGGGGCCGATGAGCTCCGACCGGTTGAAGTTGAGATGGATTATGTGATCTACCCGGAAGGCTCCGTTCTGTTCAGCGCGGGCCGGACA
>JBKHKF010000226.1:0-5051 GCA_046537745.1 Anaerolineales bacterium
GGCTCAGGCAGTCCACCTTCCCACTGCGCCTCCGGGCTGAAAAGGTAGACTACATCCCAAACGGAGGACCCCCACTGCAGCCCTCCGAAGGTCTGTGGCACCGTTGACCGTTCAATCCCTTCTAGCTCCACATTCTGGGCGAAGAACGTGCTGACAATCCCCTGGGAATCCCAGTAGCTGATCACGTTTGGTCCCTCGATCGCATCGGGGGACCAAAGTGGATTTGAATCCGACGGCATCTGATCGCTGGCTACGGTCGGAAACCAAACCGCGTACACCTGAGTCTCCGATTCGGTGCCTTCGCCCAGCACATTCTCGCTCAGCCATTCCGCCCCCACTACGCAGCTCGGGCAGCCGGTGGAGAGCAGCAGAATTACCCGCTGTTTGCCTTGATCCGAGTTGAATTGCTGTTGGAATTCATCCAGATTTGTAAGCCGCCGAAGACCGGGTTCGATTTCGGAGACATCGGTGGCCGTCGGGGCCGCCGTCGGTTCGGATGTACCAGTGGCGGAAAGTGTGGCTGCGGCCTGATTGACAGGTGTGGCCTCAGCCGCCGGCGATGATGCGCATGCAGAGAGCAGCGCGACGCCAATAAGAAAGAATAGAACAATCAACCTGCCGGCTTTGGTATTCATATACCTTCTCCCAGGAAGGAAACGACGATATCGCTGTATCTCACCTCTGATACTCATTTCCACCGCACCCGGTTCGGAATCGGCACAGGCGGCGGAGGCGTTTCAGCTTATGGGAAAGTTACCGGTGGAAGATGAATAATGTCTTACGAATAAGGGGGGTTCAGCACCCCCACCAGGACTCGAACCTGGAACCTACGGATTAGAAGTCCGTTGCTCTATCCAATTGAGCTATGGGGGCTCTGCCTAGGCATTATACAGCGGTTTCAACCTCGCCCCCTAGCCTTCCGGATAGGTGCCAGGCGACCACGCTTCCCACCGGCAATTAAGAAGAAAAGAACCCCTTTCGGGGGTTCAAGGACATTAGACTGCCCCACCTCTTAAAGTTCAGTTCTTGATGATCATAGGATTCAAAGAGGTAATCCGCTGGACCACTTCCTGCTGCTTAAGCTGGTCCTGCTCCACACACTTCTTGAGCCACAACCAGGCCGAGACATTCTCCGGCTCCCGGCGGAGCACCCAACGAAGAGCAGCCTTGCCGGTTTCGATCTCGGCCCGCTGGATAGAGTTCACTGCAAAGGCCAGCGCTTCTTCTGTTGTCGGGATTCTTGCCTTGGATGCCATCGGATTTTCCTTCTGTCACCTAAAAATGATTTCTATCTTCAGATTAACATGACTTCGGGCTATCCGATTTAACATCAACCTTACAGCGAATCTCCCTCCTCGTTAGCTGGCTGAAAGGAGCCCACCTTGCCATCTTCTCTCAAAGTTCGAGAGGATAGTGCCCTATCCACGCTCTTCTCACTGCGCCGCCACGATGCGCCTAATCTCAGCCACGGAGTTCCCAAGGCATCCTCCATGTCCGCATACATGCGGCGATAAGCAAGCCACTCCTCTGTCTTCATACTGCGAACTATAAATTGAGATGAATGATGCTGTCGATCCCGTGCTCAGGTGATTTCTTGATGAGGGGAATGCTCAGTCCGCTTCGATGTAGGGACGGATCCCTTTGTACACCCGGGGGCCGGAAAGCGTCCGCAGGATCATGTTCGCCGGTCGGTCAAGGCGCTCCGCCAGTTCCTTGGAGGACAATGGTGTGTTGCCGTTGGCCAGGAAGAGACGGAATATGGCGTTTACCAGCGTGGTTTGCGGCATGATGTAATTATCCTGCTGGGAGCAGTGCGAGATCAGAGTGTGCTGTATACCGGGTACCCGCACCACCTCGCCCGTCTCCGGATCAACGCTGTCCACTTCGGCGCCAGCCTCCACCTCTGCATAGCTCTCTTTATGCTCCTCGCAGAGATGCGAGCGCAAATAGACCTCCAGATCCCGACCTGCCCGGTCCCACCACGAAAAGTCGATGTGGAACTTGGTGTCATTCGTGGGCCGCAGCAGCTTCCGTTTCAATTTCGCCTCCGCGCTCATGCTGCACTCCCGGAGACGTCGGAAAGACGCCAATACAAATCACCGACGTGCTCATATTGATCGCGCGTCACCAACTCCGCGAAGATGGGTCCCGGCGGAAGCCGCCGGAAGACGTTGACTCCAGAGTACAGTGATTTGGCATGCACGGCCGTCTGCGGATTCAGCTTGGCCAATTCACGAAAAACGTAGCCGATCAACCGGTCGTCGCTCATGTTGCGCTGGGATCCTTTGTACCAGGCTTCATCAAGCGCTTCGGCATCGACCACTCCGACGACCATGAGCTCATCATAGGAAGTCCCCACCGGTTGCTTCAGCATCGTGAAGCCAACTTGCCCCCCGTCGCCGATGGTCACAGTTCGTATCCAGTCGTTCCGGCTACGTCGATTGACCGCCTCGATGATGACCTCACCATTCTCCTTGCCACGCCTTAATTGGATCAATCCACCCGCAGGGACATCATACCGGCGATACCATTCCTCCAGGCCGAATACATAACCCTCGGTGCGAACAACCCAGCCGGGGAAAGTCTCCTGGCTGTGACCGTCAATAAGGAGAAATCGGATGCGAGGCGCCTCATAAGCCGTTGGGAACAGTTCTCGTAATCGAGCCGAAAGTGGAAGCGCGCCAACCCGCCAATGCGGGAACAAGACAGGCAAGGTTACCTTCTCAATTCTGGTCTTCACCGGCACCATCGGCCCGTGCTCGTCCTCCAACTCAGCTTCCAGCTTTAAAAGCTCATCCGTGAGTCTGGATCGGCTGAAAGAGCGCGGTTCGTAGGCAAGACGCCGTGGAGCCTCCAGGACCTCGTCGGGCTCCAGCCGTTGTAGGAACCACAGGATCTCTCCCGCCGGACCTACCTCATCAAAGCGCGCATCCTCCTGGAGCGCGTAGTCCAACGAAAACCGCGCCAGCAGCGGATCGAGATTCTCCGGAAGCTCAATATGCTCCACTAATTCATCAGTTCCCACCGGGCCGCCTTCAGCCACATCCAGTACTGCCTCCGCCAAATTCAGGTGGCCGACATTGATATCGGCCAGCAGAGAGCGCGGGAACCAACGCCAGGCGATACGCACAATGTCGTCGGTCTCCTCCAGCAGTTCCGCCAGTTGGGCCTCAAAGGTGTCACCGTATCGCTGCATCACTGCATCCAACGGGTCCACATCTTCGTCGAACAGGTTCTCTTCTGGCGGCTCATTGAGCGCGTGATCCTCAAGCTCTGCCGCGAATTCACGAGCGTTGCCGTTGGACTCAAATTCAACCTTGATGACCTGGAACTCACCGATATCCGGGTTTTCGCCCTTGCGCACGGCCACCACTTCGCCGACCGCGCCGCCGACGGCAGGGAAGGTCAGAACCTGTCCCTTCTCATAACTCTCCTTGGGGAGGTACACGGGATTCTCGGTCTCGGCAGCTGCCTTGGCCTCTCGTTCCAAGCGATCAAGATGATGCTGGACCAAAGGTTCGACAATCTGTCGAAGCGTCAGCGGCTTTTCCCGCTCCAGAAGCAAGTTATAAATAATATCAAGGTCGGCTTCGGTGACCTGGAATTCAGACCAGTACGCGTCTTGTGGCGGTGTTGGATCGGTTGACATGTACTCTCGTTCACGCTATTCGGGGGTTCCTCGGGCATTATACTACATGGGCAACTGGGAGGCCCCAATGAGCAAAGAATACACAATTATCGCGACTGCATCCGGCAATGTTGAAGCGGAAATACTGCGCGGCATGCTTGAAGCAGGAGGCGTTCAGGTGTGGCTGCGCCGGGAATCAGCCGGTCGAGCCTTTGGCCTGAATGTCGGCCCGCTCGGCAGGGTTGAGCTGGCCGTGGCCGTTGAACAAGAGGAAGAAGCGTTACAGATCCTGGAGGATTACAGGACCGGCCGCCTGGACCAGGAGGATTTGGATCAAGGGTAGCCCTGCTCAATCCAATCCAACGGTTGGACCGGAACACCCCCAACCCGAATTTCCCAGTGGAGATGGGCGCCGGTGACCCGGCCGCTGGCACCCACCAAACCAATCACCTGTCCGGTCTCCACCTGATCGCCCGCCGCCACCATCGATTCGGATTGATGCATGTAAACGCTGTAGACACCCCAGCCGTGGTCTATGATCGTGGTTTTTCCACGCACCACCAAATCATCGCTAAAAACAACTTCGCCCGGTGCCGGCGCCAGGATTCCGACACCGATCCCGCCATAAAAATCGAGTCCTGTGTGATAGGCGTTGTAGCCAGTGTTGTTGTAGTTGCGGCGCGTGCCGAAGACCGAAGGAAAGTTTTCGACAAAATGATCGGAGGGCCAGCCAAAGGGACCTTGCCAGTGCTTCTCCGGGGTTACCGGCGCAATCATTTCAGCGAAAAGCTCATCCTCGGGGATGGTGTTTTCGGGCCCAACGGTTTCTTCGGGAACATACAGGATGGGGTCAAAGCTGTAATTGCCGGTCCGAACTGGATAGAGCTGGCTGAATCCCGAGCCCGGAATCTCCGGATCCCCCCAGTCAATCGAGAGTTCATACAATCCGGGATCAATCATGGCGTGAACGCCCTGGAGCGCGATCCGCTCGCTCTCCTGCGCTTCCATGAAGCTCAGTTGCCAGTCGGCCAGTTGGCCGCGAAGCTCCGTCGGCTCCGAGATGCCGGCGCGGACCACAACCGTCCCTCCCTGGGCAGCCTGTCTTGGCGAGACGGCCAGCTCGGTGATCGGGGCCGGCAGTGCGATGGATTCCTGGTTCCCGGTCGGAACCATGACCCACTCGCCGGGGCTCCACCACAAACGGGTGCCACCATCTGCGCTCAGCGCCAGCTGCCACGGATTGAGGCTTTGCGCCGCAGCAAATTGCAGCACGCCTTCCCCAGGCTGAACCGGGTGGGGCCTGATGCCAACGGTCTCGCTTTCTGAGCTTGATTCAGCTTGTGGCAATATAAGCGACTGTCCGATGTATATTCTGCCGGGATGCAGCACTCGATTTAGCCGCGCCAGGGCCGCTTGATCGGCG
>JBKHKF010000227.1:0-5035 GCA_046537745.1 Anaerolineales bacterium
TGGAGGTGCAATATCATGCGAGCTGTCGACATCATTGAGAAAAAGCGTGATGGGCGAACTCTCTCTAAAGAGGAAATTGAGTTCTTCATCCGGGGATTTACTAAAGGGGATATTCCCGATTACCAGGCCTCTGCGTGGGCGATGGCTGTGCTGCTGCAAGGGATGGATGGACGGGAAACCGCGGATTTGACATTGGCGATGGCACAATCCGGCGATCAAATTGATCTATCAGACGCCGTTGAATTCGCGGTGGACAAACACTCCACCGGCGGCGTCGGCGACAAGACCACGCTGGTTGTGGAGCCCGTTGTATCCGCGTGTGGAGTCCCCGTCGGCAAGATGTCCGGCCGGGGTCTTAGCTTCACCGGGGGTACGCTGGACAAAATGGAATCAATCCCGGGGTACGATGTGGACCTCACCATCGAAGAGTTTATTCAGCAGTTGAAGGAGGTGCAGTTGGTGCTGGCGGGCCAGACAGGCGATCTGGCACCAGCGGATGGCAAACTCTACGCATTGCGGGACGTCACCGGCACGGTACCTTCCATTCCATTGATTGCGTCTTCGGTCATGAGCAAGAAGCTGGCCGCCGGCGCGCAGGCCATTGTGCTTGATGTCAAGGTCGGACTGGGCGGTTTCATGCAGACGCCGGAAGAAGCAAAAGATCTGGCGGAAACGATGGTGGAAATCGGGGAGCATGCGGGTCGGCAGGTCGTCGCCTTGATCTCCGACATGAATCAGCCCCTGGGGCAAGCCGTGGGCAATTCGCTTGAAGTAAAGGAAGCGATCGAGACCTTGAGCGGCGCTGGTCCTCAAGACTTTAAGGAACATGTGCTTGAGGTAGCCGGGCACATGTTGGTGCTGGCTGATAAAGCAAGCAACCTCGAGGAAGCACGTGGGATGTGCGAGGAAGTTCTGGTGGACGGCAGGGCGTTGAAGAAATTCAAGGATCTGGTGTCAGCCCAAGAGGGGGATGTGGCCGCGGTTGAAGATCCCAAGATGTTGCCTGAGGCCGAACTCATTGAGACAGTCGAGTCACCGGCTTCTGGGTGGATTGAGCAGATCCACGCTCGGGAAGTGGGGTTGACCGTCGTGGAATTGGGCGGAGGGCGCGAGAAGAAAGGGGATCCCATCGATCACGCTGTTGGTGTCGTCATTCATCGTAACGTGGGCGATCGAGTGGAGGCAGGGGATCCACTGTTCACACTGCACGCCAACGACCCCGAGAAAGCTGACCAGGCGAGGGAGCGACTTTTTTCGGCGCACATCATCGCCTCCGAAGAAGTCGATCCACTGCCGCACTTTTATGGAGCTTTCCCAGCTGACGCGGGCAGCTGAGCTGATGGGAAACGCTGAATTCGAAGTACTGCGAGCGGAGGATTCCTCAAAATCCGTCCGTCAGCAAGCGCAGGATCTGGAGAATTCTGGCCACAGCTTCTATCGTTGGTCCAACGCCCCGGGCGATACCTATCAGGCACACGAGCACAGCTATCACAAGGTCATCATTGTGGAGCGTGGGTCCATCACATTCCATCTCCCGGAAGTGGATGAATCCGTCACTCTGGCTGAAGGTGATCGTCTGGATTTGCCTGCAGGTGTGCTGCATTCGGCAGAGGTCGGATCCTCAGGGGTGGCTTGCCTGGAATCCCACCTGCTGTAAGATAGCTGGCGGATCCTTCCGCCAGGTCTGGAGCATTCTTCAACTCAGGAGTCCATCATAGAACCTACAGAACAAGAAACCACCGAAGCATTTTAGGACAGCTGCGGCTTACCCGGCGTCTGACCGCGGTTCGGCAGATTGTGCGGCTGGCGCTCATCCCGCTGTTGGGCCTTGTCTTGCGATTAGGGGGGCATCGAGGCGCGCTTGGGAGGCTTCAGCTTCATAATTGCAATTCTGGCTGCCATTGGATTAAGCCTGACCCTGCTGGAGATCTTCGAGCTAATCGGAGGCAGCAGCGAACGGGGCGGCACCTTTGATTTGGTCGCCGAAACGATGGGAGGCATAGCCTCCATTCTGACTGGATGGAGCTTGCTAGCGGCGGAAACATTGCTGGTGGCGGCGTTAATTTTGCCCGCCTGGCAGCTGGTTCAAGCCGGATTCAATCTTCTATTGCCAAATTGGCTTGGAGGCTTACTCCTTCTTTCCGTGCTTTCGATCACCCAGCTCTTCCCATTTGATCGAAGGCGCCGTTTCCGAAACCTGTTAGCCAGCCTAATGATCTTGGGATTAGCCGCAATCATGATTGGCGCGGTGTTGAGCCCGGGCTGGCGCTTTCCAGAGATGACCGGATCGTTAAGTGCGACTGATTTATGGCGGGGTGCAGCCCGTTTAGGCTTCATGTACTTGATGCTGGAGAGCGGGTTGGTCGCCAGGCGACAAATGCGACGAGAGCGGGTGTCAATAATAGGGTCGATGCTCTGGGTGATGGCTGCTGGCAGTGTGTTGGTCGGGCTTGGATACCTGGCGGTAGCGGGCTTATGGCCTGAAGGTTCCACCCTTTCAATTTGGCAAAACTTGCTGGCCAGGAATTCTTTGCCTGAGCCTCTAGTCGCTAGCGTAATTTTGCTCACGCTGCTGTTGTCGGCTCGGGCGGTTCTGACCCTTTCAGCCCGTAACATTTATGACATGAGCCGCCTCGGATCTCTCCCCGCTGCGCTCAGATCAGCCCGGCGACCATTTAGTGCGCCACCTCTGCTTGTGCTTGCCCCGGCGCTGCCGATAACCTGCTGGTTTTTATTATATGAATACATCCCCTTCCTGGAGGTGGCCGCGGGGTTGTTCCTGACGGTTGCATTGTTGGTAAACATTGCAGGAAACTACAGGCGCCGCGCCGAGCCGGAGCGGCGGCGAACCCTGTCACTGCCAATATTCCCGCTGTTCCCCGCGATTGCCATCACAGTGCTCCTCTCCTTCATCCTGAACCTGGGCGGAAGAGCCCAGGTGTTTTCTCTTGGTTGGCTGCTGCTCGGGATCCTGGTGTATTTCCTGTACGCTCAGCGGCGCCAGGTGGCAGCCCAAAAGGGCTTGACGCTGTTTGTCGGGGATCAGCGCCTTGAGAAGGAAGCGGGGACGTATAGGATCCTGGTGCCGCTGGCAGCCGGAGAACACCGCCACTTCATATTACAGCTGGCAGTAGGATTGGCCAAACAGCCGAACGGGGATGTGCTGCCACTGCAAGTCATCCCGGTCCCGGATCCCCTGGTCATGGAGGAGGCTCACCGGCTGGCGCAGGAGCGCAATACCCTTTTTCATTGGTCTACCCGGCTGGCCTCCCAAGCGGGGGTTGCCATCCACCCCATCATCCGGCTCGCCCGGACGGTGCCCGAGGGGATTTTGGACACGGCCGTGGCGAAACATACGGACTTGCTGCTGATTCCGTGGGCGATGGCGGAGGACCCCGAGGAAGGGCAGATGGGAGCGGTTCTCGATCCCGTGATCGCGCAGGCGCCCTGTGATACGGCTGTCGTTGCGTACCGTCCGAACACAAGAAATGATGGAGCGGATCCAGAATCCGCGATAGAGGCCTCGAGCCAGACCATCAAGAGCATCCTCGTTCCCACCGCGGGCGGTCCGCACGCGCCGCTGGCCGTGGGATTGGGCATGCTGCTGGCCAGGGAATTTGGCGCCAAGGTGACGTCGGTCTACGTGACCGAATCATCGGCCTCCGAAACGGAAATCAAGGCGGGGGAGGATCGGATTCGGGCAAACCTTGAGGCGATGGAGGAGCGGGCGGCCGAGGCCCTGCATAGGGATCCTGAGTTCAGCCTGTTGGATGGCACGTAAGTGGAAACGCGTGTAATCCTGGCCGATGATGTTGTGGCGGGTATAACGCAGGCCAGCCAGGACGCGGATATTGCCTCGATTCTGGTTAAATCGGCTCTGGACCGCCGCCTTCAAGGCAATTCCCACCCTGAGTGACGCTGAGAAGATTGACGTCTACAAGCAGGTGAGAAGGGGAGCGTGGCCAAAGGCCGACTTCTTCATCATGATGTCAGTCGCTTCTTTCATAGCCACGATCGGTTTGCTCCAAGGAAGTGCGGCCGTCATCATTGGCTCGATGCTGGTCGCGCCGCTCTTCACGCCCATCCTGGCCATCAGCCTGGATATCGCCTTTAACGATCATTTCGGATGAAATCCTACTGCGGTCGCGTCCAAACCTCTTTGACCTGGCGGTGGCGCTGGCGGCCGGCGTGGCCGGAGCCTACGCGGTCGCTTGTGAGGAGGTGGCGGCGGCGCTTCCCGGCGTTGCGATTGCAGCTGCCCTGGTGCCGCCGCTAGGGGTATTAGGGATAGGCCTGTCGATTGGGAATTTCGCCATGGCTGGCGGCGCCACATTGCTTATCATGACCAACTTCATCGCCATTGCGCTGACGGCGAGAATAATCTTGCTGCTCCTGGGATTCCGGCCTAGGCACAGACAAGAGCGAGAGATGAATTTGCGTCGCGGACTGCTTCTGACTGTAGTTCTCCTCGTGGTCGTTGCGGTTCCCCTGGCGATCTTCTTTGGCCAAGCAATCCAGCAGACCAGAATCGAACAGCGCATCCGCCAGGAGGTGGAGGCTCATTGCTCGGCAATCCCCTATGCACGCTTCGTTGACTTCGAATTTGACGTCGACGTAAACCTCATCAGCATTGAAGTAATAGTTTGGGTGGAGCAGTCGTTTCCTGAGCCAGAGGCGGCGAAATTGGCCGAGGCGCTGAACGAGGCCTTCGGCCACCAGGTTGAACTGCGCATACTGGCGGTCCAAATTGATGCTTTTGAGTCCAGATCAGAGTGAGTTATAGTACTGTCGGCCGGCTGCCAAGATTTTCTGATGAGCTTGCTTATTCAGGAGCCCAGTGGATCCTTGGCGGAAATCTCCGGCAAAAGGTTGTTGAAGCATAATGCAGACACCCATCGTGCATGAACCCATCGCAGTGTTTCTGACGGTAATCGCCGTCATCCTGATCGCGCCGCTTTTGTTCGAGCGGGTGCGCTTGCCTGGTATCGTCGGCTTGATCCTGGGCGGAATATTAATTGGGCCGCATGGGCTGGGC
>JBKHKF010000228.1:0-5026 GCA_046537745.1 Anaerolineales bacterium
GCCGTGATCCCAGCCAGGAATATTTGACGCTCGCCAGATTCGTCCTCAGGCCAAGGCTGCGCACCCCGCGAGTTAGGTAGTCAAGGTCCATGATTGCCTCCCGATGATGCGTATAAGCGAGCAAAAACCTTAAAGCTTTGCCCAAACGGGCTCATTAGCTGGCGGAAGCCTGCCGCCTTGAATATAATCCGATTCGTAGTCTATCCCAATTGCCGCACTTGGCGGAAGTCGATTCATGTCCTTTGTCCATCTTCATGTGCATTCCGAATACTCGCTGCTTGACGGCCTGAGCAAGATTCCAAATTTGGTCGGCCGGGCTAAGGAGCTGGACATGCCGGCCGTCGCGCTGACGGATCACGGCAACTTGTTCGGCGCGATTGAGTTCTACCGGGAAGCCAAGCGCCAGGGTGTCAAGCCGTTGATTGGAATTGAAGCCTACCTGGCCCGACGGTCCATGAGCGACCGCCACCCGCAGAAGGACGCGCGCTCCCACCACCTGCTTCTCCTGGCCGAAAACGATACTGGTTACCAGAACCTGCTGAAGATTGCCACGGCCTCCCAGTTGGAGGGTTTCTATTACAACCCCCGTATTGACAAAGAGTACCTGGCGGCGCACAGCGAAGGGTTGATTTGCACCACCGGCTGTCTCTCAGCCGAAGTGCCACGCGCGCTGATGCGTGGCGACATGGACGGCGCCAGGCGAAAGTTGGATTGGTACTACGAGGTCTTTGGCCCCGACCGGTTTTTCTTTGAGCTTCAGGCTCACGATATCGATGAGCTGGAAACTGTGAACAAGCGGCTGGTAGATTTGGGCGAGCGCTACCAGGCAAGATTTGTCGCTACCAACGACGTGCATTACGTTCGACCTTCCGATGCCGATCTGCAGGATATCATGCTCTGCATCCAGACCGGCGCGGTTCGCTCAAACCCCGATCGAATGAAAATGCCCGACGGTTCCTTCTACCTGAGACCCGTGGAGGAGATGCAGCAACTCTTCGGCCATGTGGATGGTGCCATCAGCAACACGTTGGCCATCGCCGAACGCTGCCAAGTCGATCTTGATTTCAAGGGATATCGTCTACCCAACTTTGAAGTGCCCCAGGGCAAATCGGCGGCAGGGTATCTGCGCGAGTTATGCGAAGCAGGATTGCGTCAGCGCTACGGCCCGCATGCAGACGATGCCGAGATTCGAGAGCGATTGGATTATGAGCTGGGAATCATCCATGAGATGGGGTTTGATACCTATTTCTTGATCGTTTGGGATTTGGCGCGATACGCGCAGGAAAATGGGATCTGGTACAACGCCCGCGGCTCGGCAGCCGGGTCCATCGTGGCATATTGTCTCGAGATCACCATGGTGGATCCCATTGAGCATGGGCTGATTTTTGAACGATTCCTGAATCCCAGCCGTGTGTCCATGCCCGATATCGATCTTGATTTCCAGGATGATCGTCGATCCGAGCTGTTGGCATATACGGCCCGTAAGTATGGTGAGGACAAAGTAGCACAAATCATCACCTTCGGCACCCTGGGCGCGCGGGCTGCCATCCGCGATGTCGGTCGAGTGCTTGATATTCCACTGCCCGAGGTGGATCGAGTCGCCAAGCTGGTCCCCAACATCCCCGGGAACCCGGTTCATATTAAAGAGGCGCTGGAGGAGGTTAAGCCCTTCCGCCAGGCCTACGAGGAGACTCCCTATCTTCAGGAGCTGATCGACACCGCGGCTAAATTGGAGGGCACGGTACGCAATGCCGGCACCCACGCGGCCGGCGTGATCGTCACCGATCGACCGATAACGGAGTACATCCCGCTGCATCGGCCGACGCGCGGCAGCCAGGAAAACTCGCCCATCGGCGCTGTCACGCAGTTTGAGATGCAGGTGCTGGATTCACTCGGGCTGCTCAAGGTGGATTTTCTTGGGCTGTCCACTCTGACGGTGATGGCCCGCGCGTGCCAGATGATCGAGCGGCGCCATGGGATTGAACTGGATATCTTTTCGATACCGGTCGATGATCCCGAGACCTACGAACTCCTTGGGCGCGGCGACGTGCTGGGTGTATTCCAGGTGGAGGGCGCTGGCATGCGCCGCTACCTGGTGGACATGAAGCCCAAAGAACTGGATAACGTGATCGCGATGGTGGCTCTCTATCGGCCGGGTCCGCTGGAATTCATCCCCACCTACATCAAGCGGATGCACGGCGAGGAGGAGACCAGCTATCGGCATGAAAAGCTGGCACCCATCTTCGAGGAAACTTACGGCATCCCGGTGTATCAGGAACAAATTATGTTCGCCGCCATGGAATTGGCGGGATACTCCGGTGCGGACGCGGACAGTCTGCGCAAGGCGATCTCCAAGAAGAAAGCCCGTCAGATTGAAAAGCACCGCCGGAAGTTTGTCACCGGTGCGGTGGAACGCGGCATGGATCAGGCGATGGCCGAAGCTATCTTCGAAGATTGGGAAAATTTCGCCCGCTACGGATTTAACAAAGCGCACGCGGCCGACTATGGCGTCATCGCAGTGCAGACGGCTTACCTGAAAACGCATTATCCCGCCGAATATATGACCGCTTTGATGTCTGTCTTTAAGCATGACACGGATAAGGTGGCCATATACATCGCTGATTGCCGGCGCATGGGCTTTAATGTGCTTCCGCCTGACGTCAATGCGAGCGGCCTGGATTTCGAAATAGAGGATCGGACCGAGGGCAAGTCCGCCATCCGCTATGGCATGGCTGCCATCAAGAATGTGGGTGAAGGAGCAGTGGAATGCATCCTTGAGGCTCGTCAGGATGGCGGTCCATTTAATGGGTTGCTCGACTTCGTTTGCCGAGTTGATTTGCGGCATGTGGGCAAGCGGGCGCTTGAAAGCCTGGTCCGAGTTGGTGCATTGGACGGCTTCGGGAAGAGGGTGGCGTTGCTCGAATCGATCGATCACATCATGAGCTACTCGGCCTCCCACTTCCGCGCGATCGAAGTGGGCCAGCTTTCGCTGTTTGGCGATGCGACCGGTGTGCAGGAGCGGCTGACCATTCCGGACGCCAGCTATGAAATCCCGAAGCGGCAACAGCTGGGCTGGGAAAAGGAGCTGCTTGGTCTTTACGTTTCCGACCATCCGCTGAACCCATTTATGGATGATCTTTCCAAGATCGTCACCCATTTCAGCGGGGAGTTGGAAGAAGGCTTGGACGGCCAGAACGTCTGTGTGGCCGGTATGGTAACCCACGTCCGTCCTTACCAAACCCGCAAGGGTCGGGCGATGGGATTCATCACGCTGGAAGATCTTCAGGGCTCGGTCGATCTGGTCGTATTTAACCGGGTTTGGGAAGAAGTGGTGGATTGGATAAAGCCTGAGATGGTGGTTGTTGTTCGGGGTAGAGTGGACGCCGCTCGTGGAGAGCCGAAAGTGCTGGCCGACGAGATTTCGAGCGAAGCTCGTATCGTTGAATCGCTCGACGAGAATGGTGCGGAGGATATTTTCGATGAGCCTCTGCCGCCGACCGATAGTCCCAAGCCGAACAGCCCCGGGGATCCATCCGGCAACATTTCAGTCCCGGAGAAAAACAGTCACGGAGTGCAGGCAGCTTCAAAGGCGCCGGCTCCGGATGATGGAGGCCTTGGAGGGCCGCGGTCCGTGGAGGCTCGCACCGATGGCTACAACGGCTCGGCCATCCCGGAAAAAGGGAATGTGGACCAGCCTGATGCCGCCATGGAGAGGGAAGCTTCCCTCTCAGGCAGTCCGCGGCCCAATGGCCGGCAACTTCTTATTATTGAAGTACATGCATCCGGCGACAAGCAACGGGATGCACTGCGAATGCGCCGGATTCACGGATTGCTGACCTCTTATCCAGGGGAAGATCGGTTTGCCTTCGTCGTGCATGAAGGCGAACGTCGGTACATGCTGGAGTTTCCCAGCTCCTCCACCGGGTATTGCACGGAGCTGGAGCGAGAGTTGAAAACGCTCCTCGGCGACCAATCGGTTCGAATTGAAATGAAGGTGCAGTAATGACCATGCAAAGGATCGGTGTATTGACCTCGGGAGGAGATGCTCCCGGCATGAACTCTTGCGTCAGGGCGGTCGTGCGCACGGCCATTTATAACGAAATGGAAGTGACGGGGATCAACGAAGGCTTTGATGGCTTGATCCGCGGAGATATGAACGACCTGACCGCCCGGGATGTCGGGGGGATCATCGGCCAAGGTGGGACGATCCTGCAAACGGCACGCTGTCCCGAATTCTATGAACGCAAAGGCCGTATACAGGGCCTGCGCGAGCTGAACGAAGCCGGCATCGATGGGCTGGTGGTCATCGGCGGCGATGGTTCGATGAACGGTGCCCTTGAGCTGCACAAGTTGGAGTTTCCGGTGGTGGGGGTGCCCGCCTCCATCGACAACGATATCTGGGGCACCAATATGTCCCTGGGCGTGGATACGGCGCTGAACACGATTATGGAGGCCGTGGATAAACTGCGTGACACCGCCTCCTCTCACCAACGAGCCTTTCTGGTAGAGACCATGGGCCGCGACTGCGGTTATCTGGCTTTAATGGCCGGTATTATCAGCGGGGCTGAAGTGGTCCTGATCCCGGAGCGAGAAGTTACGATGGAAGAAGTGGGTGAGACGGTGGAGAAGGCCTATGCCCGTGGCAAAACTCATTGCATCATTATTTCGGCAGAGGGGAGCGCGCTGGATACCCACGAGGTGGCCGAGTATCTGGATAACATGGAAGTGGGTTTCCACACCCGTGTGACCATTCTGGGTCACACCCAGCGAGGCGGCAGCCCGTCGGCCTTCGACCGCCTGTTGGCGACGAGGATGGGCGTCCGGGCCGTGCAAGCTTTGATGAACGGCGAGTTCGGCGTGATGGTCGGGCTGCAAGGGCGTGCGATTTCGATCAACCCCTTGGAGAAGGTCATCGAACGCAATCGCGAGGCCAATATGGAGTACTACGATATGGCGGCGATGCTGGCTACCTGAGCCAGGGCCCCGTTTTCAAGGAGGAGAAACAAGAGCATGAGAATTGGAATCC
>JBKHKF010000006.1:0-19600 GCA_046537745.1 Anaerolineales bacterium
GTGAGAGGCCGGTCAATAACAGCGTGATGCCGATGCCGGAGACGTGTTGGTTGACGGCCAGGGTGACGCTAAGCAATCCCATAAGCAGGCCCGAAAGAACGCCGCCGACGAAGGCAGCCAGCACACCGATCCACAGCGATCCAGTCACATCACCAACCCAGAAACCGATGAAGGATCCGAAAAACATCGTCCCTTCAATGCCGAGGTTGAGAATGCCAGCACGTTCAGCGAACAGCTCCCCGAGCGTGCCGAAGATCAAGGGGGTGGCCACGCGCAGTGTGGCCGCGATCAAGCTGACAATGAAGATTTCCATGCTAAGAGGCCTCCCCAGTATCAAGGGCAACATCTGGTCCGCTGGAATCCGGTTCGTGATCGGCTTCCGGCGAACGACGGAAGCGGAAGTTTTGCAAAACCATGGCTCCCAGGGTCACCAGGAGCAGGGTCGCCATAACGACGTCGCCCAGATAGGCGGGAACACCCAGCGCCCGGCTTACCGTTTGAGAGCCGGTGTCAATGAGTCCCATGAAGGTGCCGGCGATCAGGACGCCGATGGGATTCAAGGCTCCAAGCGTGGCAACCACGATGCCGGTGTAGCCGTAGCCGGGTGAGATGGCTTCGATCAAGTGGAAATGGATGCCGGCCACCTCGCCCACTCCCGCCAGACCAGCGATGCCCCCGCTTGACAGCGCGGCCGTCATGATGGTGCGATTTACTTTGACACCGGCGAAACGGGCTGCCTCCTTGCCCAGGCCCGCGGCGCGCATCCTTAAGCCGAGGCTTGTACGGGAGAGCACGTACCATAAGATTGCGATTACGATCAGCGCCACGATGAAACCAAAGTGCAATCGAGATCGCGGCATCAGCTTGAAGAAGACCGTGCCCGGATCGATTTCCGGCGATTGGGGCCAACCGGATACCGGATCCCGCCAGGGACCGTTTAACAAGAAGCTTACGAAGAGCACGATGACGGTGTTCAACAGCAGGGTGGTCACAATTTCGTCGATATGCAGCTTCACCTTGAGCAGCGCCGGCGGCAGCGCCCAAAGCATGCCGGCCGCAAAGCCCCCCAGGATCATCAGCGGTACGCCAATAAATGGCGAGATGCCTTCCACCGAAATTCCGATCCAGGTGGCGGCGATGGCGCCAGCGTAAAGCTGGCCCTCAGCGCCGATGTTCCAATAACCGGCGGCAAAGGCGATTGCCACCGAAGCTCCGGTAAGCAGCAGCGGCGTGGATTTGACAAGCACCTCGATGGCGCTGACCCGGTTGGAAAGCGGCGCGATCAAGAAGTAGTAATATCCCTCGAATGGATTCGCATCCGCCCAGATAAGCAGGGTTGCCGTAAGAAAAAAGGTGATGATAAAGGCCAATACCGGTAGAAGCGGCCGGACCCACAGGGGACCGGTGGACTTCTCAAGACGAAACCTATTCAATGTCAGCCTCCTTTGCGCCGGACATCATCAGGCCCAGTTGATCGACATCGGCTTGATCGGCTTCTACCACCCCAACAATCTCACCCTCATAGATCACCGCAATTCGGTCGGACAGTGCCAGTACCTCATCCAGGTCCTCCGATAGCAAGAGCACGCCGGCGCCGCGGCGTCGCTGTTCAAGGAGTTTCGTGCGGACGTACTCCGTCGCGCCGACATCGAGACCGCGGGTGGGTTGAGCCGCGATCACGACCGCCGGCTGCTTGGATAGGGCACGTGCCAAGATGACTTTCTGCATGTTGCCGCCCGAGAGCGTGCGGATCCGATCGGTGGGCAAAGCCTTTATAGAATATTCCTCGATAAGCTTTTCCGCGTTGGCACGAATCGCATTGCGATCGAGCGATGTGCCACTGACGAAATCACTCAGGTGCTCCAGTGCCAGGTTCTCGGCCACGGTGAGATCCCCGACGACCCCCTTATGGCGATCTTCCGGGATGCGACCGACGCCCGCATCGGTGATGGTATTGGGATCTGCGCCGGTCAGATCGCGATCGCCTAATTTGATTTGGCCGGAGGTGGGTTCGATCATCCCGGTGAGCACGTCCGTCAATTCGGACTGTCCATTGCCCGACACCCCGGCGATCCCAAGGATTTCACCCGCATGGACCTCCAGGGAGATTTCTTTGAGTGCCCGCAGTCCCTGCTCGTTCTCCACATTGAGGTCCTTGACGGTCAGCACGGGTTCGCCACGGGAGCCCTCTTCGGTTCGTTTGACTCCGAAAGTTTCGCGGCCGACCATCATCCGGGCCAGCTTGACCTTAGTGGTTTCCTCCTTAGGAACGGTGCCGACCCTTTGGCCATTGCGAAGGACGGTGATCCGGTTGCAAATGGCCATCACTTCATACAACTTGTGGCTGATGAACACGATGGATAGCCCGTCCTCAACCAACCGCTTGAGCGTTTCGAAGAGAAGGTCCACTTCCTGGGGCACCAAGACTGCCGTCGGTTCATCCAGGATAAGGATTCGGGCATCCCGGTAAAGCGCTTTCAGAATTTCAACCCGCTGCTGTTCGCCGACGGACAAATGACGGACCAGGGTGCTTGGCTTGACTTCGATGCCGAAGCGTTCGGCAGCGGCGGCCACTTTGTTCTCCATCGCCTTTGGATCCAGTTGGAAGCCGTCGGTATGGCCCATGACGACGTTTTCGGCAACGGTCAGCGTGGGTACCAGTGTGAAGTGCTGGCTGACCATGCCAATGCCTGCTTCGATGGCGTCGTGCGGCGAGTGAATTTCAATGGGGGATCCGTTGATGATGATCTCGCCATCGTCCGGCGAATACAGACCGTAGAGAATTCGCATCAGTGTGGTCTTGCCGGCACCATTTTCTCCGAGCAAGGCGTGGATTTCCTGCGGCGCAAGCTCAAAGTGGACGTGGTCATTGGCTACGATAGCGCCAAAGCGTTTGGTGATACCCCTCATCTCTACTACGTTCATGGTTTGTAGGGGAAGGGCGGCGGGAAAACCCCGCCGCCACCTCCTTGCGCTCCTTTCAGATCTACTGCTAGTTCACTGGATCAGGCTGTGCTTCGTCGATTGGGACTCGGAACAGACCGTCCTGGATTGCCTGTTCGCGCTCGGCAACCATATCCATCAGTTCCTGCGGGATCACATCGCCGGCCTCATGATAGGGGGCCAGGCTGGCTCCGCCCTTGCCCATCATGCTGAAGTCCTTCAGGTCCTGGGCGGTGAAGGCGCCGGCCTCGACCTGGTTGATCACGTACTCAACCGTGGGGGTCATGTTCCAGACAACGCTGGTGAGCACGGTGCCGGGGGCAATTTCATTCTGGTCGCTCATATTGCCGATGGCGAACAGATCGTTCTCGGCCGCCGCTTCGATGACGCCTGCGCGCTCAGCGTAGAGCACATCGGCGCCGCTGTCGATCTGGGCCGAAGCAGCTTCCTTGGCCGCTGCCGGATCAAACCAGCTGTTGATGAAGGTCACCAAGACCTCGACATCAGGGTTCACTTCCTTTGCGCCTTCGATGAAGGCGTTTGTCAGGCGGTTGACCTCAGGGACCGGATAGCCGCCGACGACGCCGAGTGTGTTGCTTTCGGTCATCCCACCAGCGATCATGCCGGCCATGTAGGCGGGTTCATGGATCCAGTTGTCGAAGACCGAGAAGTTCGGATCCGCCGGGCCCAGGCCGGAGCCAAAGGCAAAGGCGATCTCGGGATATTCGCTGGCGACGCGGCGCACAGCTTCTTCATTGCCGAAGGCATCGCCGAAGATGATATCCGGCGACTGCTGCTCGGCGGTTTCACGCAGAATGCGCTCCATATCGCCGGCGTAGCCGATGTCGTCAGTGAAACTGTATTCGATGTTGCCGGCTTCCTCTTCGGCCAGCAGGGCGGAGTGGATCACACCATCCCATGGCTCCTCGATGGCTGTGGCGTACGCACCGAAGACTGTGGTGACTCCATCACCAGCCCCCTCGTCCACTTCGGCTACAGGAGCGCCGCCGCCGCAGGCGGAGGCCAGGATGGCGATCAGAAGACTAACGGTAAGCAGATATAGCGTGGAGCGTTTCGACATGGATGCTCCTCCTTAAAAGGATTGAGAGATTGTGTTGGTGGGTCTGTTGATCTATGCCGGCTTCGTGCGATAGAGCCTCCTCTCATCTCGCTATTGACGGGAAGACTACAGCTCGCCAATATCCTCCCGCCACAACTCAGGGTGTTCATGCTGGAATGTAAGCATGAGGTCTTTGCATTCAGCCAGATCCAGGTTCACCACCTCGACCCCATGGCTTCTCATTAACTCGGGTGCTCCCTCGAAAGTCTCCGATTCCCCCACAATAACTTTGGGGATCTCAAATTGGACTACAGCTCCGGCGCACAGGTAACATGGCATCAAGGTCGAATACAAAACGGTATCCTGATAGCGGCCGACTCTTCCCGCATTTTGCAGACAGTCGATCTCGGCGTGCAGAATCGGGTTGTCCTGCTGGACACGTTGATTATGCCCCGTGCCGAGAATCCGATCGCCCTGCACGAGCACCGAGCCAATCGGTATGCCGCCTTCCCGCATCCCTTTCCGGGCCTCGTCAATGGCAGCCCGCATGAATGGATCCTCTGTCAAGCTCGCTTCTCCTTCGCCCGTTTACATTATTTGGTGCTTAAACTACACAATATTCGCCTGCGCGTCCAGCGCTGCTTTCACACGTTTTCGATCCGCCGGGATCTCGTGCAAGCGGACGCCGACAGCATCATAGATCGCATTGAGTATGGCCGGAGCTGTCGCCAGCGAGGGGGCCTCCGCAAATCCCTTGACGCCGCGCGGGCCCTCTGGATGGGGTACCTCCACCAAAATTGGTGTGATCATGGGCGCATCGCTCGCTTTAGGCAGCTTGATTTTGTGCAAAGTATCCGTAATGGGTTGACCTTCTTCCACTAGGTATTCTTCCGTCAATGCGTAGCCAAGTCCCATCATGACGCCGCCGTGGATTTGGCCCAGAATTGCCTTCTCATTAACGGCGTGTCCAACATCATTGGCCGACAGAATATGCAGAACCTCCACTTCACCACGTTGCTCATCGACGGCTACGATGGCAGCCTGGGTGTTATAGGCATAGCACCAGTGCGTAGCGCGCGATTCAAAGCCGGGCTCGCCAAAGTGGCTGGCTTCGTCTTCGAGCAGCGGCGCAGTGGGTGGTGCAGTATAACGCCGCTCCACCACGAATCGATCGCCGATTTCAGCGAGAGGAACTTGCTGGCCGCTGGGTGGATGAAGGATCCGATCGTGCTTGAGCACCAATTCCTCCGGCGGCACGTCGAGGGTCTCGGCCGCGTGGCCAAAGAGATCATCTTTCAAGCTCTGGCAGGCCATCAGCGTGGCGTTGCCGGTCATGAAGGTTTGGCGGGAGGCCGTGGTCGGGCCGGTTTCAGGTGTTTGGCCGGTGTCCGGCCCGATGATCTGAATGTGCTCCAGCGGCGTCCCGAGCTCTTCGGCCACCATCATTGCCAGTCCGGCATGAGCACCCTGGCCGTATTCGTGCTGGCTGGCCTTGAGCGTAACGCTGCCGTCCGCCTCGAGCTCGATAATGGCGCCGGCGCTCTCGGGGAGACCATGGCCGAACCCGATGTTCTTGACAGCCGAGGCGACTCCAACACCGATTTTGCGGCCGTTGGCGGGGGGAAGTTCCAGTGACGCCAGGGCTTCTTTGGTGGCCACCAGTGTCTCCTTGATGGCCGGCACGCCGGGCTCCAGCACGTGATCGCCCGCCGTGGGCAGCCCGACATCCAGGGCGTTGATCAAGCGCAAATCGATGGGATCTATCGCCAGGCGGCGGGCAATTTCATCGAGCTGCTGCTCCAGGGCGACCGCGATCTGATTCACGCCAAAACCGCGCATGGCGCCGCTGGGCACGTTATTGGTGTACCAGGACCAGCCTTGCAGGTCCAAGTGAGGCACAAAGTAAGGCCCGGCGCCGAAGACCAGGGTGTTCTCCAGTACATCGAGCCCCAGGGAGGCGTAGGCGCCGGTGTCCAGAACCACCTCGGATTGGATGGCGAGGATTTTGCCTTCGGCATCGGCGCCGGTCTTGTAATAGATCTCTGCGGGATGGCGCTTGACGTGGACCCGCAGCGACTCCTCACGAGAGAGGGTGATCTTCACGGGCTGCCCGGTCTTGAGCGTACCCAGCGCCAGGAACTGGTGCAGGAGCATGTCTTCCTTGCCGCCAAAGGCGCCGCCAGTGGGGGTCTGGATCACGCGGATCTTTTCCTGCGGCATGGCCAGCATGGAGGCCAGTTGCTTTTGGTCGTCGAAGGCGGTCTGCGTTGGATATTGAATTGTGATCCCGCCGTCGGGCTCCGGGATCCCGAGGCCGGATTCGGGTTCCATGAAGCCGTGTTCCTGGTGCGGGGTCCGGTAGCTCCCCTCAACCACGACCGCGCACTGGGTAAAGGCCTTTTCGACGTCGCCGCGTTTTATTTGGGCGTGGTGGAGCAGGTTGCCCTTCTCGTGTACATGCGGGGCGTCCTCCGCAGCGGCTTCAGCCGGCGAGAATACCGCTGGCAGCGGTTCGTATTCGACATGGATGGACTCAGCCGCCTCAGCGGCTTGTTCGAAGGTTTCAGCGAAGACAGCCGCCAGCGAATCGCCGATGTAGCGAACCTTGTCGTGGGCGATGGCCGGTTCATCCTTAAGCACGACGCCACGCTCATTCACCCCGTGAAGATCGGTGGCTGTGACGATTGCGTGCACACCTGGCATCGCCTCCGCCTGGGAGGTATCGATGCTCAAGATTCTGGCGTGTGGATGCTCCGACCAGAGCACTTTGCCATGTAAAAGACCTGGCAACCGCCGGTCATCCGCGTACTGCGTGCGGCCGGTCACACGGTTGATGGCATCCGGCCGCAGCATGGTCATGCCCTTCTCGGGCCTGTCACCAAGGATCGCTTCACCGTTGTTCATCTTTACAGCTGCCTGTTCGATGGCGTCAAATATGTTCAGATAGCCTGTGCAGCGGCAGGTGTTTCGATTGATGTCGAGCGCCTTGATGATGTCCTGGCGCGTCGGGTTGGGGTTGGTATCCAGCAGCGCCTTGGCTGTCATGATAGTGCCGGGTGTGCAGAAGCCGCACTGCACCGCTCCGAGCTCGACGAAGGTCTCTTGAAGGGGGTGAAGCTGATCGCCATCAGAGAGCGACTCAATGGTCTCGATGTTTGCGCCGTCCAGTTTCCCCATTCGGAGCAAACATGCTCTTTGAGCCCGGCCATCCGCGATCACGGTGCAGGCGCCGCAGTGCCCGCTCTCGCATCCGTTTTTCAACCCGGTCAGATTCAGCTCTTCACGCAGGAATCTCATTAAATTCAAATCCGGCGCCACCGTTGCTTCTACGGGTTGTCCATTGACGGTGAGCCTCACCAAAGCGGCTTCGCTGTTATTGGGCATTGCTGTTCCTCCTACGCATACTTCTCTCCCACGTTTGGGTCGTAAACTTCGTCAGGTCTTTCTATGATTGCTTGCATCTTGGCTTGATCCACCAGGCGGCCTCTGCTAATGACATAGGCTGGCGGCTCGTGACTGCGCAGTGCCTCCAATAGATTAGGTTCCCGCAGGATGACCAGATTGGCGGGCTCGCCAGGGGCCAGGCGAAGATCGAGGCCCATTGCCTGCGCCGCTTTGGTGCTGATCATGTCGTAGAGCGTTCGCATATCCTCCTTCGTCGTCATCCACATAAGATGGGAGGCGAGGAAGGCGACTTCCAGCATGTTGTGCCGACCGTATGGATAATAGGCGTCGCTGATGTCATCCTGCCCCAGGCACACCAGACAGCCCGCTTCCAGCAAATCGCGCACGCGCGTGTAGAGCGGACCGGTATGCGGGTTGGCTACCACACCAATTTCAGCGCGCCGCAGCAGTGCTGCCAACTTCTCGAAGTATGGGCGGGGATAAAGGCTCATGGCGCGGGCGTGGTGAGTCAAGGTCCTGCCTTCCCAACCGTTTTCAAGCGCATGGGCCACGATAATTTCTAGATGGCGCAAGCCGGGATCGCCGGCGTCGTCCACCAACATGGAAACCGGAGCATCGAACTGCGTGGCGATGGCGAAGATCTCCCGGATATGCTCGGCGGCTGCGGCGTCGGTGAATTCGATGAAGGGATGGCCGCCGACGACGTCGGCTCCCATCTCCATGGATTGCCGAATCAATTCAGCGGTTCCCGGGAGACGTACGATTCCATCCTCGGCAAAGGCGACAACCTGGAGTTCCAGGATTTCTTTGAACTCATCCTGCAATTGAAGCAAAGATTGAAGTCCGGCTTGGCCGGCTGTGGGGTCAACGTCGGCAAATGCCCGGACGTAGAGGCAACCATGCACAGCTGCCAGCGCCAGCGCCCGCCGGGCATTTGGCAGGATCCATTCGGGCTCGTAGTCCTCTTTGACGGCGGCCGCCAGCTCCACTGCGTTCATGGCTTTGCCCATGCCCGGGCCCTGGTAAGCCTGAAGCGCTTCTTCGCCGAGCATGGGCAACGTGTAAACTTTATCCAGGTGCATGTGTGGATTGGCGAAGGGCACGGAGGTCAGCCGGCCCTCCGCCATGATTTCGAGTTGGGCCCGCGCCTCGGCCTCATGGCCAATGAAGGCGATATGGCCGCCTTCAATGCCAATATCAACGAGCTCAGGCTTCTCGCGCAGCTGCGCTTCCCGGATGAGCAGGTCGAGTTCGGCCAAGGGTCCTCCTGTTAGCTGTTTGCTACCAGGCTTTATCGCGGACCACTGCCCGCATTTTGTCCTTATCCACCAGTTGCCCATGGCTGACCACGTGAGCCGGCTCACTGTGGTACCGCAGCGCCTCGAGCACGTTGGGGACATCCAGCACGACCAGATTTGCCGGCGCGCCCACTTCGATCTTGAGGTCGTGAACGCCCATGGACTGGGCCGCCCGGGTGCTGATCATGTCGTACAGCACCTCCATCTCGGCAGCCGTCGTCATCCACAGCAGATGGGAGGCCAAGAACGCGACCTCGAGCATGCTGTTGCGGCCGTACGGGTAATAGGCGTCGCTGATGTCGTCCTGGCCCAGGCAGACCAGGCACCCTTCCTCGAGCAGTTCGTGAACGCGAGCGTGCAGCGGGCCGGTGTGTGGGTCGCTGACCACACCCATCTCGGCCTGCTTCAGCAGTGCGGCCACCTTCTGGAAGTAGGGTTTTGGATAAAGTTGCATTGCCCGGGCGTGGTGGGCCAGCGCTCGCCCCTGCCAGCCGCGCTTGATGGCCTCGACAGCCATCAATTCCAGGGATCGCAAGCCGGGGTCACCGGCGTCATCCACCAGCATGGATACGTCGGCGTCAAATTCCTCTGCGATGTCGAAAATTTCCTTGACGTGCTGAGCGATATCCGCTTCGGTGTACTCGATCCACGGGATGCCGCCGGCCACATCAGCCCCAAGCTCCATCGCCTCGCGAACCAGTTCGGCTGCTCCAGGCTCGCGCACAACGCCGTCCTGAGCGAAGGCCACTACCTGGATATCGACGATGCCTTCAAATTCCTCGCGTGCCTTGATCAAGGCCTTGACACCTTCCAGTTTGGCCTTGCTGTCCACGTCGGCAAAAGCCCGCACATGGGTGCCGCCGTGCAGGGCCGAGAGCGCGATGGCTCGCCGCACGTTCTCGATGATCCAGGATTCGTCGTACTGTGCTTTGACCCTGGCGGCTAATTCGATGGCCGTCATCGCCTTGCCCATATCGGCGCCGTGGTAATCCTTGAGCGCCGCCTCGTCCATCATCTGCAGTGTGTAGACCTTGCACAGATGAAGATGGGGGTTGGCGTAGGATTCCGTAACCAGATTGCCCTCGGCATCAAGGACTGAGGCGGCGGGGCCATCGAGATTTGCCTCGATGGCCCCCACTTTGCCGTCCTTGATGCCGATGTCTACTGTATCTTCCGGCTGATCCCTGAGTGCTGCCTTCTTGATCAGAATGTCGAAAGGCTCAGACATCGGTTTCCTTTCCTATTTTGTTATTCGACCAATCCCGCCTCATACATGGCCATGTAGACCTTCTCGGAGAGATAAGGCGGTTCGGATACACGGACGCCGATGGCGTCATAAATCGCGTTGGCCACGGCTGCAATTGTCGGAACCATCGGGTGTTCGCCCACGCCACGGGCGCCAAAGGGGCCGTCGTCCTGCGCTTCCTCGATGAGGAAGGTGGCGATGTCCCTGGGTGCGTCGGCGCTGGTGGCGATGCGGTAATCGACGAAGCTCGGGTTTTGCAGCACGCCGTCCTTCAGCTTGAGCGATTCGAACAGCGCGGTGCTGATGCCCTGGACGAAGCCACCCTCGACCTGTGCCTTGGCCATTTCGGGATTGATGGCTTTGCCCAGATCGAAGGCTGCGCTGCCCTTGACGATGGTCACTTTGCCGGTGTCCATGTCGACCTCAACTTCGACCGCCTGGGCGCCGGTGGTGTAGTGCACCACGGCCCGCTCACCCTGACCGGTCTCCGGGTCGAGCCCGGTGACGTAGGTCGGCATGAACTTGCCGCGACCCCGGATGGGACCGCCCCGCCAGCCGCTGTCATTCTCTTTGGGCAGGCCGTAGATCACCATGTCCTTGAGCGAGACCGATTCCTCGGAGCGGTACGAGATCACCTTGCCGTCAATGATGTCCAGGTTTTCGATGTCCTCGTCCCAGGCCTCTGCCACCAGCTCGAGGACCTGCTGGCGAGCATCGCGGGCGGCCGCCAGAACAGCGTTGCCCATGCTCCAGGTGATGCGGCTGGCAACGGTCTGCCACTCATAGGGCGAATAGCGCGTGTCCAGCGGGCGGGCGACACGAACCCAGTCGTAGGGGACGCCCAGGCCGGCCGCGGCGATTTGCGCCGCCACCGTGAAGGCGCCCTGACCCAGGTCCTGGCCGCCAACACCGACGGTCAATGTGCCGTCCTCGCTGAATTCGCACCAGGCGCTCGAGCCCGGGTTGGGCGGCATGGCCGGGGCTTTCCACATCAGCGCGATGCCCTTGCCCCGACGCTTGTTAGGGCCGCTGGGTTTGGATTCCTTGCCCCAATCGATGCCCTTGGCGACTGCATCGATGGCACGTGAAAGGCCTGTCGGATGCATCTTGCTGCCAGTCACCAGCACGCTGCCGTCCTTCAGGCAGTTCAAGCTGCGGAACTCGACGGGGTCCATGTCGATCTCATGGGCCAGCTCGTCCATCACCTGTTCGATGCCGGTGTGCATCTCCGGCATGCCGAAGCCGCGGAACGGCCCGCCGACCGGGTGGTTGGTGTAAACGCAATAGCTGTCGGTGTGTACATTGGGGATCTCGTAAGGGCCGGAGCTGCTGTAGCCGGCGGCCCGGGTCACATTCACACCGTACTCGGTGTAGGCGCCGCCGTCCCAGTACATCGTGTTCTTCATGGCCAGCAGCTTGCCGTTCTTGTCGCAGCCGACCTTGAGCTTCATCACCAAGCCCTGGCGGACGAAGGTAGTGTAAAACTCCTCCTCCCGCGTAAGCCGGAGCTTGACCGGCTGCCCCTTGACCTTGGAGGCCAGCGCGACGGCTAGCGCTTCCATGGTGACGCCGGCCTTGGCGCCGAAGCCGCCGCCCACAACATCGCCGATCACGCGCACGTCACTCTGGGAGATGTCCAGCGCTTTGGCGATCAGATTGCGCTGCGCGAAAGGCGACTGGGTGCTGGCCCACAATGTGACCTGATCATCCTGGTCCACCTTGGCGATGGCGATGTGCGGCTCGATGGGCACGTGTTGAACGTGTGGGATCCGGTACTTTCGTTCGATGACTGCGTCGCATTCCTCAAAAGCGGCTTCCGTGTCGCCCTTGCGGATCTTGAAGTGGTTGGAGATGTTTGTGCCGGATTTGGGGAAGATGAAGGGCATGACTTCATAATCAGCCATGTCGGGGTGCACAATGGGCGCATCCTCCCGGGCCCCTTCTTCGGGATCGAAAACGCCATCCAGCAGCTCGTACTCGACCTCGATCAGATCGAGGGCTTTTTCGGCAGTCTCCTCGTCCACGGCTGCTACTCCCGCCACCGGATCGCCGACATAGCGCACCCGATCGCGGCAGAAGATGTGGCGATCCTGCAGGTAAAGGCCGATGAAACCGGGATAATCCTCGCCAGTGACCACCGCCAGCACGCCGGGCAGCGCTTCAGCTCGACTGGTATCGATGGAGAGAATCTTGGCGTGCGGGTGGGGGCTGCGCTTGATGCGGGCAAAGAGCAGGCCCGGCCCAAATTGCTCGTCGTCCGTGTAAATGGCCCCGCCGGTGACTTTTTCCAGTGCGTCGATCCGGGGGACGCTGGAACCGATGAGTTCGGGGATCGGCTCCTTTTGGTCGATAGGTTTATCTGTCGTTGCCATGGTACCCCTCCAATGGAGTTCCGTTTCGTTTCAACCTGGTGCGATCGTCGTAGCCGATCCTCGGCTACGCTTTCATCGGGGCGCCTCGTTTAGCGCCTTCCTTGACCGCTTCGATAATTCTGAAATAACCGGTGCAGCGGCACAGGTTACCCAGCAGCGCTTCTCTGATGTCGTCCTCGGTGGGCTCCGGGTTGCGATCGAGCAGCGCACGGGCGGAGATCAGCATCCCAGGCGTGCAGAAGCCGCATTGAACGCCGCCGGCTTCCATGATCGTCTCTTGGAGCGGGTCCAACTGACCGTCGTGGGCCAGTCCCTCAACGGTGACAATGTCGGCGCCCTGGCATTCAGCGGCCAGGACCATGCAGCTGTTGGTGGGTTCGCCATTTAGCATGACGGTGCAGGCGCCGCATTCGCCAGCGGCGCAGCCATTCTTCGTGCCCGTCAGCGCCAGCTCCTCGCGGAGCATGCGCATCAGCGTCATATGTGAGGGCACAGTGACTTTTCGCTGCACCCCGTTTAGCGTCAAAGTAATATCGTGATAGCTCATCATGTCCTCCAATAGCGCAGGTTGCTCTGCAACCTACGAAAGCTTCTCCCAAACTCGTGTCAGCGCTCGTTGTGTCAAATTCCGGGCCATCAAGCGCCGGTATTCCGCCCCGCCGCGCACGTCGTCAATGGGGGCGGCAGCCGACATGGCTGCGACTCCAGCCTGCTCGATTGTCTCATCGTTGATGGGGCCTTCCGCCAGTAGCGCCTCGGCTTCATTCGGGATGAGCGGTGTGGGAGCAACGGCCGCAAGCACCAGTCGGAAGCGATAGCCCGAGGACGCCACTTCGTCAGGATAACCGAGCGCGGTCACGCCAACGATGGCCAGGTCCCCCAACTGATTTCGGCCCAGCTTAACATAGCTGCCTTCGGCGCCCTGCGGAGGCAGCGGAAGGCGGATCGAGGTGACGATATCGCCGGCCGCGAGTGCGGTTTGGCCCGGCCCGTGGAAAAACTCGCGCAGTGAGATCTCGCGAGAGCCATCCACGCCGTGGACTGTGAGGATGCCGTCATAGACGATGCAGGCGCCGATGGTGTCACCGGCGGGCGAGGCGTTGCAGATGTTGCCGATGATGGTGGCCCGGGATCGCAGTTGATAGCTGGCGACGGTCCGGGCGGCTTCGACGAGCAGCGGGTAATGCGCTGCGACGGGCTCAAATTTGATAACCTGGTTCATGGGAACGGCTGCGCCGATCACAAGTCCATTATTCTTATCAAATTCCAGATCCGTCGTGCCTTCGAGCCCCTTGACGTCCACCAGGTACTTGTCTTTCCAATGGCCGTCCCGCATGCGGACGAAAATGTCAGTGCCGCCCAGCAGCGGTCGGGATTCGCCTGAATGCGCCGCCAGGAACTGGCTGGCCTCTTCCAGGCTGGCCGGTTTGACATAGTCAAACTCGGGCAGTGCGACATGGGGTTCCAGCATGATTCACCTTCTTTCCTGCGATGAGTTCATCGTTCAGGCTTCCATGGTCATCGATGGTTGATTCATTCTCCCCTTCTGAGGTTGGCGAGGCTGCCTGCCAGGAAGGGTCAAGCGTTGGTTCGGTTTTGTGCCCGACCGGGCAGCTGTGATGGGTTGGTGATGGGTGAGTGGAGTAGTTGTTTGGAAGTGGGCCTGGCAATGCGTGGCGCGCCCCTATGCGGCTGCTGTGGATCAACGTCGAGGGGAAAATATCCATCGTCCTATGCAAACCGGTCGGTCGCCCCATACTTCCACGGCCTACCTCTCTGGATCAAGTCGTCGACGGCAACCCTTGTCCTGCTCATAAGCCGGAATGCCAGGTTGCTGGGCACTGCCTGAGTGGTTGTTTGGGCAGTGAATCGGCCGGACCCAAAACTAATACAAGTGTCATTTTCTTGTCCGACATTTACAAGTGACAACCTGCTGGGCGTCATTCGCCATGTGTCACTTCACGCTAGCGGAGCGAATTCAGGCTGTGAGGAGATTGCTTTAAAGAAGGAAAGGCCCCCAGCTTGGCTGGGAGCCCGGGGTAGGCAGCTTTTGGTGAGCTAGCTCTGACGGCGGCGCCAGATAGCCAATGCACCGACGATGGCGCCAATGCCAAGGATCCAGGTTGCCCAGTACTCGAGCAGCTCCAGGAACCCGAAAGTCGGTTCATCTTCCGCCTTGCGCCCCTTTAATTCTTCGACAAATGCTTGCGCTGCTTCGGCGTTATCCACTTCACCTTCCACCAGGGTGACAGGGAAAGTGCGCAGCCCGCCAGCCCGGAACCAGGCTTTCAGTGTCAGCTTTCCACCGTCACTGGAGGCGAAAACATCGCTGACAGGAAAGGGGCCTGTGCCGCGCTGCAGCAGCGAAAGAGCCATCGGGCGCAGCCACAAGCGAGTCCGAAGTGGGCGTTCCTCCGCTTCCCCTTCGGGAAGAGCGGCTCGTTCGACCTGTTCCAGCGCCGGGCCAGTGCCGACGGACATCCAGCGTCCGTGCAGGGTCAGCGTGGTTACTCGACTCGGGTCGCTCGCGCTTCGAGCTATATAGGTGTATGTATTTTCCATGGATCGGTTTCATTTCTCCGGTGTCTGTTATATCCATTGTAGAAAGACGGGATTTGTAGAATATTAACGGCTGGTTGAAGGCTGCTGCGCTGGCAGACCGGATGTGCCCGCCCATCTCCCGAATTCCACGAAGGATCCGAAGAATTTTGAATGTTGGACCGGGCTATTCCTGGCCGAAGTAAGCGACGCCTGCGATCTCCCCCTCGTCCATCAGGAAGGTGAGGCTGGTGATTGGGTCGGTCTCGCGGCTGTGGAATTCAGCCAGGTTGAACGCGCCGAATCCCATCAATGATTCTTCGGGCTGGCGGCCGTCCATGGCGACCATGAGCCCGCGGCGGGGAATGCCGACAGCCAGCACCTCGGTGCCCAGCTTCTCCTGAGCCTGAACCACAAATTCAGGCAGCATGATTCGCTCAGCCGCCAACGGATCGTCCAGACATGCGAGCATGCTGGAGCGGCTGCCGCCTCCCTGGGATTTCACCCGCTGCCAGGTGGCCTCTCGCTCTGATAGATGATGGCGCGCTGTCTCTTCGATCTGCTCCCGCTTGTATTCCTGCTCGACGGGCTCTTCCAGGGGCTCAAGGCCGTTGTCGCCCAAACTTCCGAAAGTCACCCACGGTATGCGGGGATCGTCCGAAGGCACTTCGAGTCGGTAGGCGGGTGTGTTTTCAGGCGCCTCCCAATCGGAGGGCATCAAAATAGGATATAAGGGTTCTGGAAGCTTCATTTCGGTTGTCCTTTCCTTGCCCACAGCAACTATTTCTGCGCTGCTGGTTATTCACCGGATTGCCACAGGCTCCACAAAAAAAGCCTCCACTGAAACAGCGAAGGTCGATAGCAGAGCGTGTCTTGTTGAGTTCCTTTGTTCTGACAACTCAAGTATAGGATAAAAGAGCCAACCTTGCGCAGCTTACCGTCGGCGAGTGTCTAACGCCGATCCAGCACAGCTGCCTGGGTGGCGGCTCCTCACGGCTCTATAGCCTGTGTTTGATGGAGGATTTGGATGTTTCCTGTCGGCCGACGGCCGATCTCAGCCGATGCCTCAGGTGCTGGTTGTGCATGCCTGGCTGCTGAACGAGGAGCTTGAGCTGGTCCCTGATTGCGAGGAAAAAAGCGAGATCTTCTTCCTGACCTGGTCGCTGTCGCATTGCGGGCATCGGACTTGGTCGACCTGTGAAGCGCGCAGGACAAGTTCTTCAAAAGGCTGTCGGCATTGCTCGCAATCAAATTCGTAAATCGGCACTGTGGTGTCCTCAGTTTAATAGGATCTTCGAGATCGCATTCGTCGCGACGCGCTTCCGCTGAACCTAACGATAGGCATCTGTGCGGAGGTCGTCAAGGTGACAAACATCACTCATGCCTGAATTCTGAATGCGCGATGGTTCAGCATGATCCTGAAGCAAAATGCCCTTGCGGGAGAGGAAATGCATCTCCTGCAAGGGCATCAAGGTCAGTTGGATTTAGGTGTTAGGAATTCTTGCCTTCTTCGTAAGCCTTGCGGCCGGCTTCGGCCGCGGCTTCAATTCGTTCGCGTTGCTCCTGCACGAGCTTCTGGCTCTGTTCCTGGATTTCCTCGGCACGGGCTTTTGCATCGTTAACGATATCTTGTGCCTTCAGGCGTGTCTCGAGCAACGCCTGCTCCAGTTCATCGCGCGTCTGCTCGCTCCGCTCGCGAATGATGGCGCGGGTTTCATCCCCGGATTGAGGGGCTTTGAGAATGCCGATAGCCGCTCCAATCAGGCCGCCCAGCAGCAAGCCCTGAACGAATGCTAGAAATCCTCCACCACGATCATTGTTGTTGGCCATCTAAGTCACTCCCTTGTTTTCCTTGGATTAAGTGTCTGAGTTTAAGTATCCGGGATCAGTATTAACCTAAAGTTAGTTTTTTTGGGCAGCATCGGCAGGTGCAGGGAGCGAGGAATCTTTGGTGTACAGTTAGGCTGTGGAGGTTGGGCACATTATGGGCTTGGAGAGGAAGAGCATGTCCGGAGTAAAGCGGTTCAAGTACACGCCCATTCTGGGCTGGTCAGCCACCCGCTACGATACCTTTTCCATCTGCAAACGGAAGTATTACTACCAGTACTACGCCAAATATGACCCGGACATGCCGAGACGACAGATTGACAGATACAAAGAGTTGGTTTCCGTCCCGCTAGAAATCGGAGCCATCACACACAAGGTCATTGAGGTACTGCTGAACCGGCTGAAGCGAACGGATGAGGCGATCGATCGGGAAAAATTCTTCGACTTTACGCAACGAATGACCGAGCATCGCGTGGCCAACAAGAAGTTTCTTGAAGCGGTTTATGGTCAAGTTGAGCAGGTTGAACCGCAGAATTTGCTCCCGACCATCGAGGGGTGTCTGACAAATCTCCTCGAGAGCGATCGCTACCGGTGGCTGGTGGAGGAGGCCATTGGCACTAAGGCAGATTGGGTGATCGACCCCCCCGGATATGGGGAGACACGCATCGACGATCTCAAGGTTTACTGCAAAGTTGACTTTATGTTCCCCGTGGGGCAGGAGCTGCACATCGTCGATTGGAAGACTGGGAAGGAAGATCCGGAGAAGCACCGGAAACAGCTGCTGGGTTATTCAACCTGGGCTTCGTATCATTTTGAGGTGGAGGCGGCTCGAGTGATGCCTTCCATCGCCTATTTGAAACCGGAATACCGCGAAGTACACGAGGCCTTCAACACCTTTGACCTGGAGAACTTCGCCATCCAGGTCAAGGCCGAAACCGAGGAGATGTACGACTACTGCCGGGATATCAAAAACAATATCCCCATCGCCAAAGAGGAGTTTCCGAAAGTGAATAAAGATTCCATATGCTCCTATTGCAACTTCCGCGGTATCTGTTTTCCCGAGGAGTATGCCGCATCGCTTTAGATCGCGATGGGCGAGGGTTCTGCTGACCAGATCGAATTCTATGCTGGAATCCTTGGATAGTAGCCCATCATCTGCTAATATTCATCAAATTTAGCCCTTTGAACTCCAGATAAGTCAACTCTTATGTCCGCTCAGGAGCCCTCAAGCATCTACCCGGAACTTAACCTGCTAATCGTTGAGGACAACGATGATTATCGGGATATGTTGAGGCGTCGGGCGGAGCCGTTGGTTTCGAATATTGAAGCAGTCTCAAACTATCCGGCGGCCACGGCCGCCGTCCGGAACAATGACTTTGATGTTCTGTTGCTGGATATTCATGTCCCCGGGGGGACCGGATTGGATCTGCTGGCAAGGGCCAAGCGGAAGGATCCAGACGTCCAGGCCGTGATCCTGACCGGTCAGGCCAGCGTGGAAACGGCCGTCGAGGCCCTGCGGCTGGGCGCCTTTGATTACTTGATGAAGCCTTTCGACTCCATTCAGGTGCTGGATCTGACATTGAAGCGGGCGCTCGATCACCGCTCACTGATTCTGAGCAACCGGCGAATGAAGGCTGAACTGGAGCAAATGGCCGTGACCGATCCTCTCACCGGCCTCTACAACCGGCGCAAGCTCGAGCAGGTGCTGGAGGACGAGTTGGCTCGCGTCAAACGCTACAAGCGCCGGCTCTCCACCATCATGATCGATGTGGACAACCTGAAAGAATTGAACGATGAATTGGGCCATCCTGCCGGCGATGAAGTGCTCCGGCACATGGCCGAACTGATCCGATCCAGCGTGCGGACCTCCGACGTTCCGGTTCGTGTTGGGGGCGACGAGTTCATCGTAATCTTGCCTGAGACCGGAATCGAGCAGGCGCTTAAGATCGCCGAGCGCCTGGTGGATGAGGCCCAGTCCCAAGCCAGCCCAGGTAAGCCGCTCTTCTTCAGCATTGGCATCGTCGAATGGGGGCCAGCGCTGCAAACCGTCGATCAGCTTCTGGCGGAGGCGGATCGCGCTCTCTATGAGGCCAAGGAAGCCGGCGGCCGCCACATCGCGGCCGGCGAGCAGCTGATCCCCGCCTGGGGTTGATCCTTCGGCTGATCTGACTCGAAAAAGCTGTTGGAAATTCGTTGTGTATTTAGAAGCGCGCAAGGTGTGTTTGCGCTCTGACAGCCCCTGCCTTAGCGGCACTGCTTAAGGGGGGCTGTCGAAGAAAGACGCGCTGCAAGGAGTATCCTTGAACCGAATGATGCTAATTCCTGGAAAGGGATCGGCGGAAGCCTGAGCTAGCCAGCCAAATTCTTCTTGAGAAGGCGGCGTACAGAATAGAGCGCCACTCTCAATCCATGCCAAGGGGGCCTTATGCCCCAACCCTCGCAGTACGATTATTTCTTGGCTTATTTGACCACGGTGGAAATCGCCGACATGCCGGCCAAGGAGAAAGCCGTGGTCCTGCTGCCGCTGGCGGCAATTGAGCAGCACGGACCGCATTTGCCGGTGTACACCGACTCGCTGATTGCAGAGGAAGTCCTGAAGAGAGCGCTGGTTCAACTGCCGATTAATTTCCCTCTCTGGCGGCTGCCAATCCTTCACTACGGCAAGAGCACCGAGCATACCTCTTTTCCGGGGACCGTCACGCTTTCGGCCGAGGGGCTAATGCGAGCACTCCATGAGATCGCAGCCAGCATCGCCCGGGCTGGTTTCAAGCGGTTTGTCATCCTCAACGCTCATGGTGGCAACACAGAGGTCGTTGACTTCCTCCTGCGGGACATTCGGCAGGAGACGGGATTGATGACCTTTGCGCTCCATCCTTTTCTGCGGGTGGCGGTGCCGGCGCAGGGATTGTCC
>JBKHKF010000229.1:0-5011 GCA_046537745.1 Anaerolineales bacterium
GCCGTAGGTGCTGGCCGTGTGCGCCACCTGCTGAGGTGAGGCTGCCGTGCTCAAGCGCCGCATTTCCTTAGCCTTGGAGATGCCCCAATTCTGGCAGTAGCGGCAGCCCAGGTTGCAGCCGGCGGTGCCGAAGGAAAGCACCTTGGTTCCAGGATGAAAATGGCTGAGCGGCTTCTTCTCGATGGGATCGACGGCCATGCCGGTATTGCGGCCGTAGCTGGTCAGCGCGATGACGCCATCCCGTGCCTGGCGAACGAAGCAAAAACCGCGCTGCCCCTCCCGCAGCTTGCACTCCCGCGGGCAGAGATCGCACTGCAGCCGGCCGTCCTCCAGCTCATGCCACCAGGAACCTTCGATGACTCCCGGCTCGAGAAAACTGCGTTCTTCCATCAATACCTGCACCTCAGCAACGAAACCGCAACCTTAAAGAATTCTACCTGGTTGCCGCTCATTTCGGAATTTTACATCGGAGGTGACGTTGGTGGTGAAGGTCAGTGCTCGGCGCTCTGTGCTCGGTGCTCAGCGCTGAACACCTCACAGCCGATACACTTCGACCAACCGACGCTCCTGTTTGCTGTCCCCCTCACTCTCGATGTGCGCAAGCACTTCGATATATTGCGTGATCGAGGAGTTGACTAGCTTGCGCTTGAGCAGCTCGTCCACCTGGAAGATGCCCGAGGAGTTGTTCATCTCAATGTCCAGCCGCACCGGCCGCTCATCCCCACTCTTAATGGAAACGTCCGAAACCGCCATAGCCGAGACCGCGTGGATGTTGACCTCGCCGGCCTCGAAGGGGATGCGCGAGCGCCCCTCCGTCATATCCAGCGCGTCGGCCACCTTGACAACACCGGCCTCCACCGTCAAGCACTTCTCCTCACCACGGTGGGCGATGACGGCGTGCAGCACCTCGGAGACCATGGTGGTCAGATGCGGCTCCTCATACAAACCAGAGAGAAGCTCCCGCGCCTTTGGGTAGCCGATGATCAGGCTGTAGTTCTCGTGATGGTCACGATGGATGGACATACCCACATCGTGCAGGCAGGCTGCCAGCACCACGACCACCTCGGCGTCCTCGACGGTCATGCCATGATCTGAGACCACATTGGGCTCCACGCCGGCTCCGACAAGCAGCCGCATGATCTTGACGCAGGCGTTAGCCACGATCTGGATGTGCACGCCGCCGTGGTCGCTCATGCCGATGCGGTCCATGGCGTTGACGTTGGCCATGCGCCACAGTTCTTCCAGCTCCTGGTCCTGGTTGACGGCCTCCAGCAGCTGCTTGAGCTTCTTGTTGCCCCTGGTGCTGACGTATAGCGGCATGAAACCCTCCTGCAGTTCGTTGACATCATGTTCAACGCTTCCCATTGTATAACCGCTCAACCACCGGTGCCCGCCATCCGGGAATTTCAATGGTCCCCGGCACTACTGATACAAGTGAAATCGTCAGCTTCTTGGCAATGCGACCCGACGGCCTGGGCTCAGCTGTGGCAGAACTGGCGGATCCGCCGGATCTCTATCCAACTCCAACGCCAGCGCCAACTGGAACGCCAACTCCGCCGATCTACCTCATCACCGCTACCCCGACAAGCACACCACTCCCGACACACACACCCACCTCGGCCATTTGGCTTGACTGAAAACAGGAGGGATCAAACGAAGGTCCCGGGCTTTTCCTCAGGCAGAAATCAAATTTGTCAAGCAATGCATCCGAAAGCCTTTAGGGCGATTTCGATGATCGTCATCTTTTCCAGCGCAGATTGTCGCTTGACTCGGCAGTCTTATTTCATATAGTATCGGAGTACTATATGCTCCGGTAACATCCGAAGCCAGCGCTCCGCCGGGCCTTTGATTGATCTGGTTTCATCTCTTTATTTTTGTTCCACCCGACGGCAGAGCGCCACAGCGCCCTCAAGCGCACCCATAAAAGGGGGGACAATGCGCTCTCCGCGTGATCCTGTTTGTGGTCCGTCCGCTTCTACGGTCCTACGGTCGCACGTGTCCCGCACGTTGCCAGCAATTTCCCCGGCCATCATTCGCGCATTGCTGCTAGCAATTCTGGTATTCGTGGGGCTCGCCGGTTCATCCATCCCCGGCTATTCGGCTCCTTCACCAGATGCCGCGCCCGGCCGCGTACCTTTAATGAGCCTATTGCCGCTCAACGACCCATGGCTTCCCCTCTCAGGTCAGCTAAACCTGCAGGAGTCGACGCCACCTCCCAATGACGACCTTAGCAATGCCACCGCAATCACGAGCCTGCCTTTCTCTGATAGCCTGGACACAACAGCGGCCACCGTCGACGACAACGATCCAATCATCGAAGACTGCGCCGGTCAGGTGCTCAACACCGTCTGGTATCGTTACACCGCCGCCGAGGATGGGGTCGTCAAGCTGGACACCACCGCCAGTGATTACTCAACCGTAATCGCTGCCTTTACCGGCGAACCAGGCGCATTGGAACAAGTCGGCTGCGATAGTTATTCCGGACCACAACAGAACCGTGCCTTCCTTCTACTTCCTACTCAAAGCGGGCAAGATTACTACATTCTGGTAGCCGGCGAATTTGGCACCTCCGGTGGCCAATTGGAGCTTTCAGTCGACCGGGTCCATCCACCTATTCATGATGATTTCAGTAATGCGATCACATTTAGCTCACTTCCGTTTGAGGATCATCGAATAAATGCACTTGCCACTGAAGCCTCCGATGATCCCTCCCTCAGCTGTTATGATCCCCCATCCGGGCTTGAAAAGACCGTTTGGTATGAATTCCAGGCGACCGAAACCGGCGGCATCAAGGTACTCATTCCAGGGTCCGATCACTTTCCAGCGATGGCTGCCTGGCAGGGCTCGCGTGGCTCGCTGAGCGAAATCACTTGCACGGAAGGCGGTCGCGGTTACGACAATGAAGCTACCGGTGAGTTCATCCATTCCTATCTTTCCTTTCCCGTGACCGCCGGTGAAACCTATTGGATCGAGGTGGCGGCACCAGATGATGGCCCCGAAACCGGAGTGTATTGGCTTCGAGCCGAAAATCTTGAACCCCCTGCAAATGACGACATAGAATCCGCCGAATTGATCGTGACATTTGATTACACCGGCTACCATGCCGATCTTGCGCTGGCCACCACCGAAATCAGCGATCCAACTCCAAGCTGCGGTGCGAGCAGTCCAGCGCAGCAATCACACAGCGTCTGGTATCGCTTTGAGCCTTCCGAGACACAACCAATTTCATACAGCTTCTACAGCGAATTTCCCATGGTGGCTGCCCTGTGGTCTGGTGAAATCGGCAGCCTGCAGGAGGAGGCCTGTGCGGTTAGCAGCTTTAACAACGTGGATGATTCATATTGGCTACAATCCGGTGAAACCTATTGGCTTGAGATCGCGCGATTTGGATCAGGCAATGCTGGCCTTATAAACTACTACTTCAGCACTCCTACACCCCCGGTCAATGATGATGTCAGCCAGGCCGAAACCATCGATGCGCTGCCTTTCACCGATTTTCTAAACACCGTCGGTGCAACCAGCGATCCCGACGACCCGATTCCCAGCTGCGGTGCGGCCTCCCCCCCAACACAGTCGAATTCAGTCTGGTATCAATTCACACCGACCGAAGACTTGAAGCTCAATTTGACAGCCGCTGACAGCGATTACGAAACCGTAAGCGCGCTGTGGACAGGCAGCCCTGGATCACTGACCGAGATCGCATGCGTCGTCCACGGTGAAAGGCTCGGAGTCGATCTCCTCGCCGATACTACCTATCACATTGAGGTGATGCAGCGAGGCGATCCCGGTGGCGGCAGATTGTGGCTCGAGCTTCGGGAAGGGTTGACCACCGGCTGCCAAGACAATACCTGTATCTTCCCTGTTGTTCAGGGAAGCGACGATGCCGGCTCCGTCCCACAAGCCGCGCCGGCTTCCTGTGTCCTCGACACCGGCAACGACAACATTTACCTCGGCGTCTGTGAGAACGGCGATCCCATGACATCGGGACTGCGCTTTCAAAATGTCACCCTGCCGCCCAACGCGATCATCAACGAAGCCTACGTTGAATTCGTGCGCGATGGCCCCTACGACAATGGCCTGGAGTTGGAGATTTATGGCGAGGCTTCAGCTCAGCCCCAGACTTTCAGCAGCACCGACCGGCCCGAACAGCGGACATCTACCAGCAGCACTGTGCCCTGGATTATCCCTACCAGCGAAGAGTGGGTTTGGCGACAGATTGGACGTACCCCAGACATAACTCCGATTATCCAGGAAATCCTTGACCTGCCGGATTGGCAAGCAGACAATCCAGTCGCAATCATAATCACCAACACCGGCCCGGTCAGCGGCACCGGCAATCACCGGCGCTTCTACGGTTATGATCGCGCGGTCCGAGATTTCACAGCCGATCCACCCCGGCTGATTGTCAAACTGGGCGGCATCGATCCGGATCGCTCTTCCGTTACCCTTTCCTCGGACGCCATTCTGGCTGATGGCGTGGAGGCAGCGACGGCCACGGTCAGCCTGGTGGACTCATCGGGCAATCCGGTGCCGGATCACCAGGTATCGCTGGCAATCTCTCCCCACTTAGACCTGCTTATTAATGGCGAGCCGGCCACTGAAACCCCATATATCATCGGCATCACCGACAGCAGTGGACAGATTTCAGCTTCCCTTCAAGGCACACAAGCGGGCCTTAAGACCATTACTGCCATCGATGAAACGGAGCAGGTGACGCTCACAGACCAGCCCGTTCTCGAGCTTCAGCCGGGTCCGCCGGATCCTACCACCTCCAGCGTGCGCTCCGTGGACCAGGCGCCCGCCGATGGCGCCACCGAGGTCGAAGTGGTGGTCACCGTGCGAGACGCCTACCACAACCGAATCCCGAATGTGGAGGTTGTCCTGGAGCCGTCGGGGGATGCCATCGTCACACAGCCGGCGGGCACAACTGATGCCAACGGCCAGACGCGCGGCTACATGGTAAACGGGACCTCTGAGGTTGTGCTCGTCCAGGCCAGCGCAGGCGAAATCG
>JBKHKF010000230.1:0-5007 GCA_046537745.1 Anaerolineales bacterium
GCTCCATGGTTTCTCTGTCGGCAGCGGGACGACGGTGGGTTCGGCTGTGGGCAGTGCAGTCGAGGCGGGTGGGCCGGTGTCCGTGACAGGGTAGCTTTGTGGGCTCGGGGGAGGGTTCGTGCCAACATGTCCGCAGCTGGCGAGAGCGGCCATCGCCATGGATCCGCTTGCCAACTTGAGGAATTCGCGGCGGTTGATCCGATCCCGGGAATTTTGCCGGTCATAATAGCTTGATCTCGTCTTCATGGCAGTGGCCCTTGTCTTTTCTGCGGGCCCATCAGGAAGATGGATTTCGAGTAGACCTGGACAACCCGCAGGTTTCAAGGCGGCTCGCCTGAGCGCTATAAGGATAACGCAAGCCGCAAATCCGTTCTTGGCTGGCGGAAACTTGTCCAAGATTATAAGATCTTTTTTTCATGCCGGTTGCATTTCGGTCCCGAGTGGACAGTACGGCATTATTCGGCCAAGGATAGCGCAAGGGATGATAAAGAATCCGTCCATGAATCATCGATCCCTTCTCGGTGCCATCCTCGGCTTGCTGCTGATTGCCACCTCGACGACGTGGCTACCGGCGGCCGCCCAGCCCAATCTTTCCATCGAGCCCCTGACCCGGAATGTGATCGGTCTCGATTCGACCGATGTCGATGTGGGTCCGAACACCTTGCCGGTGGGCGCCCGCGTGTGCAACACGGGCTCCACGGCGGCCACAAACGTGTCCTCAGCCTTGGTCCGGGATAGCGGCGATCTCTATATCAATCTGCGTGCAGGAAGCCTGCGCGAGGCGCCTCTTCTCGATTTTTGGAAATCGATGTCAGCTTAATGGGGCGCGCCTGATGTGAAAACATGGAATTTGGATCGACCCTATCTATTATTCGGTAAACCTGTTAGGATCAGGGATAGTAGGTTGCCAGCACGTTACGTCAGAAAGTCAAGACCTTTCGCCCGCGCTGAATATCGCCGGGCGATTTTTGTTGAGCCTCAACGACGGAAACATGACAGCGCCTCAAATCTTAGTAACGCCTTTAGGAGGCAAAAGAATGACTGAACGAACAAGTGGGACCGTCAAATGGTTCAACGGCGCCAAGGGCTTCGGCTTTATTGAGCGCGAAGAAGGCGATGACGTCTTCGTCCACTACTCTGCAATCCAGGGCCATGGTTATAAAGACCTGGCTGAGGGCCAGAAAGTGGAGTTCGAGGTCGAGCAGGGCCCGAAGGGCCCGCAGGCCGTTCGCGTGGCTGGTCTCTAAACGAAACCAACTGCGAAATCAAAAGCCCCCGGGAAACCGGGGGCTTTTTTTCTCCCTCTACACAATCAGCGCGATGCTCAAAACGTTTAACTCTCAACTCTTAACTCTGGACTCTCAACCCCAATCCCTTTTTTCCCATATCTCGATGTTTCCTCCGAACATCCCTCGGTTATTTGAGAAAATCCACCTTGCCGCTGGCGACGTCATAGATCGCGCCGGCCAGCATAATTTCCCCGGCTTCCAGCATTTCCTCAAGAACTGGACTGCGTTCTTTGATCGCCTGAACCGTCATCTCGACATTCTTCTGGGTGATGGCGTCAATGAACTCCACGTTTTCTGAGGAGCGCGGCCCCTCGATGTCCCTGACGGTCTCAACTGCTGGCTTTAGTTTGGTCAACATGCCGGTCAGGTTGCCGAGCTGGGCGTCATCGGCGGCTCCCATGATGGCGCCGCAGCGGCTGTGGCCAAGCACAAGGATCAACTTTGCGCCGGCCATCTTGGTGGCGAACTCCATGCTGCCCAGGATGTCGTCGTTGATAAAGTTGCCTGCGATACGTGCGCTGAAGATGTCACCGATCCCTTGGTCGAAGACGATCTCGGGCGGCACCCGTGAATCAATGCAGCCCAGGACGATGGCGAAAGGAGTTTGGGATTTTCCTGTCCTATGCACCTGATCGAGCAGCTCGCGCGGCATGTTCTGGCCGTGCGTGAAGCGGCGGTTGCCATCTTTCAACTCCGCTAACGCTTCTTCCGGGGTCAGTGGGCCTATTTTTGTTTGCTCGTTAATATTGGCCTTCTCCAAGTGTATGAATTTGAGCATCGTGCTTCTATGTTTATCCTAATTGTTTTTGAATTGCCGGGCGCAGTGTGGTCTGCCACGAAGCGTTTGAGATAGCGGGCGAAGGAGGTATGAAGGTGAAGACTTCTTCGTAGAGCAAACTGCCCGCGCTTTGGTCCCGGCGCGGGCAGTTTCAGTAAGAGAAGAACCTCCGCGCCTGCCCTTATTATTGACTCGACAGGACTATTAGGATCCCGATTGCGAGTGGAGGGAAAGAGAGAGCCCGGATGGGCCGGGCTCCTGTTCTTATTGCGCGGCCGTCCTTCAGAGGAGCTCTTTTCATGCAGGCCGAAGGGCATTGTCGGTTGTGATTGCCCTGGAAGTGATCTCACGGACAGCATGGTCCAACTTACCATCAACCGGCACCTGGCTTTATCCAACGGTCTTTTTTTTCAGCTCCTGATCCCTTGAGGCTTTGTGGCGCCGCGGCTTCTTAGAGGGGAATCGAGGTACAAACTGATATGAACGACTTCTCGGGGGGTTTCGATGGGAAGCACTTCGAAATAGGCCAGGACCAAAATCGGTGGAGGCGTTGCTCTCACAAGCGGTATAGTAGGCAAGAGTACACGACGAAGGTCGAAGCTCGTGTAATCTATAAGCATCTGCCGAGACTGCCGCCGGCATCGTATCCGGTGGAAAGTTGGAGATCGGAATTCAATCCCTATGGCTCAGAATCTTAACCTCATCACGATCGAAGAAACTCCCTACAACGCCGCCACCCCATTGGCGGCGCTGACGGAACCCGTCACGCCCTCCGAGCTCTTCTACGTGCGCAATCACTTTCAGGTGCCCGACCTGGGTCTCGAGGAGTGGCGACTTAAAATTGAAGGCTTGGTACAGGCCCCAACCGAGTTCTCACTGGCCGACCTACAAGCACTAGGTTCGCGAACGTGCCGGATGCTGATGGAGTGCGCGGGCAACGCACGGGAAGAACTCTCACCGCCCGCACCTGGAACCCAGTGGGACCATGGCGCCGTCAGCCAGGCGGACTTTACCGGCGTGCCGCTCCATCAGCTGCTAGGCAGTGTGGGCGTATTGGATAGCGAGGTGGAGATCCTCTTTGAGGGAGCCGATGGTGGCATGGTCGAATCGGATCGCAGGGTGAACTACGCCCGCAGCCTACCTCTCGATAAAGCGCTGCATCCAGACACCCTCCTCGCCTGGGCCATGAATGGCAAGCCACTGCCAAAAAATCATGGCTACCCGCTGCGCCTGATCGTGCCCAACTGGTACGGCATGGCCTCGGTCAAGTGGCTGACGCGGATTGAAGCCGTATCAGAGCCCTTTGCGGGCTATTTCCAGCGGGAGAGGTATATATATCTTTCGGAACAGACATCGAAGCGGATTCAACCTGTAACCGAGATCAAAGTGCGTTCCTTGATCACGCATCCATCGGACGGCAGCGCACTCCATCATGCCAATGCCCTCATTCAGGGTTTGGCCTGGTCCGGGCAGGCTCCGGTTGAGCGGGTGGAGTTATCCTGGGATGATGGACAGCACTGGCAAAAAGCGAAGTTCACCCCCTCACCGGCTCGCTATGCCGCCGGCTCATGGCAGTTCCATCTCCCCGAGCTCGAGCCCGGTGAATACACCTTGGCCGTTCGGGCTCATGACCAGGCGGGTAACAGCCAGCCGCTCGAACCCCAGTGGAACTCGTTGGGTTATGGAAACAATGGCGTCCAATCTATTAAGGTTGCACTACTTGGGGTTTAGGGCCTTCTGAGTCCAACTGACGGGCGCCGCCTGCGAAGCCGGTGCATATGAGCTGGATCTTAGGGCCATAGCCGCTGAGGGGACTCCGATTATCTTCGCTACCGTAACGCCAACGGGCCCGACGGTTTCGGAGACACCGGTTGCTGCCTGCCCGGCGGCAGAAACTTTCGCCGGGGCTTCCTACGGCAGCATTTCCTACCGGCAGGGACAGGGAGAGACGCTGGTGGTGCTTGAGGTGCCGGCTGAACTACCGCAGCAAGAATACCCGGCGTTGATCAATGGTCAATCCTTCAGCTGCACCCCCAGCGCGGACTTTGCCGATCGCTTATTCTGCGTGGGTCCAAGGTTAATCGAAGGAGCCCAGGGGGAAATGGAGGTCTATGGTGAAGGCTGTTCGGAGCCAGTGTTTGTGACCAGCTTTTCGATTCCTTATCCGCTGTATCCGACGCCGACGCCGACGGAGACTCCTAAGCCGACGGCGACGTGCGATCCGCAGACACAGCAGTGTCAGTAGGAGGGCCGCTGTCAGTTTTCAGTGGTAAATTGATAAGCAGCACACGTATAGTTCCGAGCTTGCAGATAGTTTGAAATGGGAGGATGGAGGATGTCATCGCGGATGCGCAAATTAGGTTGGATCGCCTTTAGCTTGGCCTGGATCCCGTTCATTGGGATCTTCGTCGGAATGATCGGGCTGCCAGAGGGCAGCTATGCCTGGAGCGAACTGCCGCTGATCACCCGTTATTCCTTGATCGCGTCAGGCGCGATGTTTGCGCTTGCAATGGTCGGCATCACAGGGGCACCATTGCTGTCCTGGGGCAGAAATCGGGATGTGCTGAAGGACGGTGAGCGGGGTGAGGCGGTCATCCTCGAGATGAGGGATACCGGCACGACCATCAATGAGCAGCCGATTGTCAGCTTTAAACTGCAGGTGGAGCCCATCAGCGGGGCGCCCTTTGAAGCCGAGACCGAGCGTCTGATTCCACGCCTGATGGTCCCGCAAATCCAACCCGGAACCCGTGTCCCGGTGCGCTACGATCCGCGGACCAAGGCGGTGGCGCTGGATATTGAATAGCTATCTTTCGAATTCCGACCGACGCAGGTCAAGATAGGCGCCTGTTTTAAGGTTTTCTCCTTCGTCGGCCTCAGCAATTTCTCCAGCAACGTATACGCGAACCAGAGTTTCCGGAGGAACTCCATCAAGCTCAGGAC
>JBKHKF010000231.1:0-4993 GCA_046537745.1 Anaerolineales bacterium
ATTAAAACTCCTGGAGTTAGATTGACCAGGAAGTCGTTGAAGGAGATATTTCCGAAAGAGCCGATGAGAATGTTGGTCGGCGTTCCTACCAGCGTGCTCACACCGATAACGTTGGAAGCGAAAACCTCGGACATCAGCAGCGCCATTGGGTTCACGTTGAGCGCCAGCGCGATCTGCACGCTGATAGGTGTCATCAAAAGCATGGTGGTGACGTTATCCAGGAACGCTGAGGCGATGCCGGTGATCAACATCAGAATGGGCAGCAGCAGATACATCTTGCCGCCGGATATCCGGTAGGCGAAAAAAGCCAACCATTGAAAGATCCCGGTACCTTCGATGACTGCGATGACGATCATCATGCCCATCACCAGGAAAATCACGTTCCAATCGACATAACGAAGTGAGTCCTCGAAATTGAAGATGAACAGCCCGGGATTGATCAACTCGCCCAGATAGCTGAAGGCAAAAATTACGCTGGCTCCAAGCAGCGCGGCCAGTGTATTGTGAAGGAAACCGGAGGCGATGATCGCCAGCATGCCGAGGAAGATGGCAGTGGCAATCCAAAAAGCGGGTGTTAATTCCCGCGCCAAGGTGAAGGTGGGCAGCGCGACGGCCTCACCGGCTTCGAGTCGTTCCACCTGCTGGTTTGAGAGCGGAGTCGAGATTGTTTCAAAATGCGGGCGCTCGATTGTGAGTTCAAGGCCGCCGGTCAGTTCCGCGTCAGTCAAATCTATAGCGAAGCGGCCATTCTCTTGTGTTTCAACTGCGCTCAAAACCTCCCCCGTCGACGGATCTTCCAGCGCGGCTTCGGCGCCGAAAATGGGCTGGTCTTGGGAGTCGATCACCCGACCTGCCAGCAGGGCGCTGGCTTTCTGCATTGCGCCAGAACTCTGCGCGGGCAGGAGCCACAGAAGGATAGCGATGAATGCCAGCAGAAATGGCAGGACGTCAGCGTAGGCGCGCCTCAAGATTGCGCACCTTCGGCAATGATAACTTTCGAGCCAGTGGCTTCTTCTAATCTCTCGATAAAGGAATCAAGCTGTTCCTGTTCGAAGACGTGTTCCTCCCCTTCGCCGCCGGGGCGTCCCATCACGAGGAAGGAGGCCCGGGTCTCCTGCGCAAGCTCCACGATCCGTTCTCCGACGTCCCCATGCCGGATTTCAGCGTTCGCCTGCACGCCCTGCTCCTCGGCCTTCGCCTTTGCGCTGAGCAATATGAAATCGCCCATGGACTCCAACTCGGAAGTGATTGTACGGACCCGGCCGGTCTCTGTGTGGGAGAGGAAATCCACATTCACCACGTACAAGAAGGTCAGCGGCATTGCTTCGGAGATCGCCAGCTGAATGGCTGTTTCAATTGTCGCTTTGCTGCCGGGGCCTCCACGAATGGGACAAATTACGCCGCTCATCGGACTCATCTCCTCGCTCCACCGGGCCGGTGGCCACTGGTGTCCTGGCGAAAATGTGGGCGGTCTGTTCCGGCCAGAGGCCGGCTCAGGCCTGAAAGCCTGCCATTATTGAGTCTACCGCAGCGATGTCATTCATCTCCATGACTGGCAACCCCTGACGGCGGAAGCGGTGGCCAGTAGCCTGGGAAGGCCTCAGGGTCGGTGTTTACTGAAAGGGAACCACGGTAAAGCATCGTCGGCCCTGCCTCGAAACAGTGTGCCTGGATGCGAACATTGGCGTTGGACGCACGCTGCAGCGCCTGAGTGAACTTTGGATCGCGCTCGCTGAAAGGCGCCATCCCAACCGCATCCCCTCGGACCACGATGAAGGCAAGGGTGGCTCCCAATCCCGATTGCTTGATCTCGGTAAGTGCTTCCAGGTGCCGCTGGCCGCGAGCCGTTGGGGCGTCCGGGAAACGGGCGATCCCGGCCGCATCGATCAGGTTGACTGATTTGGTTTCCACGTACACCGGCCGCTCCTTCACCGATAAAAGCAGGTCCAATCGGCCGTGGCTCACAGTTGGCTCGGTCGCCTGCACCACAGCGCCAGCCAAGCTATCCGCTCGCTTATTCTCCACCAGCCACCGGAAGAGCGCCGGGGGCAGTCTGCTGTCCAGCGCAGCCCAGGTGGCTTCTCCAGACGGAAACTGCGGAGTCTGGATCAGGAGTAGATCGTGATGGGTCTTCCCGTGGCCGCGTCGGCGTTCGACCACAACCTGAGCGCCTGGTCGGAGCAGTTCCTGCAAGCGCCCGCTGTTGGGCAAGTAGACTTTGGTCGCTTCGCCATTCAGTTCCACCAGGCAGGCGAAGCGATTGAGCCGCTCCAAGAAGAAGCCCTGCTCTGGCTCATCTATCCACTTGTAACCCAGTAATCTCTTGTTTTCGGGCTTTTGATCCATACCTCACTACTATAGTCAATGAGCGGCCAGGGGATTTTGAAGTTTATAAATCGTTCATCAAAAGGATCACGGTTAACAACAAAACTGGTATGGATTTCCACCTTCATGGTATATTCGTTTCATCTTTATGGTGGCTTTCATCAAAACAGGAGGATTGTGATGGCAATCCAGGAGCAGCCGGATGTTGGCGCTAGGATACGTGAGCTTCGGGATTCCCAAGGGCTCTCACTGCGCGCGCTGGCAGAAGAGTGCGGCTTATCCGTTAACGCGATTAGCAGGATAGAACGGGGTGAGAGCTCGCCCACCGTTTCTTCGCTACACCGTTTGGCCCTTGGGTTGAATGTACCCATTACAGATTTTTTCCGAGGAAACGAAGACCAGTCCACGATACTGGTGCGGCGGACGGAGCGACGTCGTTCCAAAAGCCAGGGTGTATTGTTGGAAAGCTTAGGATCCGGCTTGTCGGCCCAGCGACTGGAACCCTTCCTGGTCACCTTGGCGGCGGGTGCTGTTGCCTCAGATGAACCACTCAGCCACCGCGGCGAGGAATTCATCTTCTGTGTGGAGGGCGAGGTGGAGTATGAGATTGGCGACACCATCTACCGGCTGGAGGCCGGCGACAGCCTGCTCTTCATGGCCGATCAACTGCATCAACTGCGCAATGCCCACATCGAAACGGCGCGCGTTCTAGTGATCCTCCAGTCAGATGGGGATGATATCGCCCATACCCAGAAGCAGCATCTGATGCCCAGTGGCGGATGATCCATCCCCGCTGATGGAGATGCCGCTGCCGAAGGCGGCCCTTCTTTATTAAGCCTCCTCCATAATGGGTTTGTCCGCGATGATCCAGACAGTGTAGTTCTCCTTCTCAATCCGGACCTCGCCGCCGAAAGAGCGGAGCAGTTCGCCGATCTCTTGCCCTGATTGGAAATGGCTTCTCATCAGCAGAAGTTTCTCAGCAAGCGCCACCAGCCGAACCCCCCAGTGGTTAATGTCCGGCTCTTCGATCACAAACCGGCCGCCTGGACGCAGCAGTCTCCATAGCTGGCGCAGGCTGAGCGGCTGATCGGCAAGGTGATGAAATGCGTCCACCATCATGATCCTGTCGAACGCGTTCGCTGTGAAGGGCGGATGCTCAGTAGCTCCGGCCACGGGTGAACAACAATCCTTGCCGAGCGATTGCTTGAGCATTGGATAGGAGGTATCCAGAAGAACGAGACTAGAGGTGGTTGAGGCCAGGATCTCGGCAATTCGCCCCGTGCCGCCGCCAGCGTCCAGCAAGCGATCTTCATCCTTTAAATTGAGATATTCCCGGAGGGGAAGATCCTCTGGCCGGTTAATTACGCGATCGTAGAGCGGGGCAAGGATATCAAAGTGGTCAATCAGAGGCATGATTTGCTAGCTGCACCTCCAAGTGCATATTCGTATTTGCTCACTGGACATGACACCATCATACTCCCTGAATCCCGGCCGGTCATTGAGCCAGTGGCAGAGAGGAGGGCATTCATCCAGTTATCCGGGCTCCAGGATTACCAGATCCGTCCCGATCCGATGGATTTGCCGATAGTTGGCACCCTGCCTTATCGCCCGCAATACCGGCGGAATTCTTTGCACTACGGTGCCCGCCAGGGCATCAATTCCGAACTGAAACATACCCTCGCTGAGCGGGGTACTGGGTCCGATCAGCAGAACGAAGGCGTTGGCGCTGATGTGATCCATCAACCCAGCAAGCGAGCGGTTCAGAAGCGTCATGCTGGTGATGCCCACGGCTTGGCATTGCGGCAGTAAATCCTCCGCACGTTCCGGCGGGTATTCACCGGGGGATGGTTCCAGTTCGAAAACAAACAGCTCCTGAGCGGATTCCCGGATTTCTTCAATGAAAGGAAAGTGCCCGATCAACGCCGCCTGGTGACCGGCGGCCTTATCGGCGAGCAAGCTGCCAGCGTTGATTCTCTTTTGGAATGATCGGGTCCGATTCATGCAGGCGTTGATTGTCGCCAGGCCCAGTGAACGTTCGGTTGGGCTGTCACTCCAGATCAAATTCGCGAGATCATGGACGGAGTGCGTCTGGATATCGCCAGCCCAACGAACATTCTGCCTCTCACCGTGTGCATGTTCGCCGAGGATCGTGGAGGCCAGGCCGCATTGGCGTCGGCCATTCACTTCGACCGCCACCGCTGTCCAATGCAGGCCGACGACGGCTTCGAGCAGGCGGGCATCCGCCGGCAGCTCTGTCAGCAGGTATTGGAATATACGGGTTGTGAGTGGACCAGCAGCTGATACCCGATCGCTCATTCGTGATCGTGGTTGTGATCGTGGTGATGCTGGCGTCCATGCGCGTGCATCCGGTTCTCCTCATGTTCCAGCTCACCTGCAAGATACATCGACACCGCTTCTTCGATGAGCTTGACGCCGGTCAGGAGGGGTTGAATGTCGGCCTCTATCAGGTGGCCGTGCGCGCCCTGTCCTATGCCGCGGGCGACCAGCACCTGGCAGTCCAGGATCGGATCAACCATCCGGTGGTGTTTCACAGATCCTGAAGCGTGTTGTTGATCTGCGCCTTCAGCGTGAGGGGAGAATTTGGGCCTTAATTCCCGCCCGGCGACTTCTCCGTTCTGAATCGTGATCACCGCGTATTGCTGCGCCC
>JBKHKF010000232.1:0-4986 GCA_046537745.1 Anaerolineales bacterium
GGCTGGGCTTATTGGCGACGAGTGGCACTCTGGAGTTGCTTTCCACAATCGGGCTCATCTATTTGATGTTCAGCGCGGCGCTTGAGATCGATCTTGCCCAATCTGGCAAGGTGCGGAATAAAGCCCTTGTCTTCGGGCTTTTAGGTTTCGCTATCCCTCAAGCTTCTGGGTTTTTAATTGGCCGGATTTTAGGCCTCGATATCCGAGCTTCCATTTTGTTGGGCTCCATCTACGCTTCGCATACGTTGATCGCTTTTCCCGTGCTGACGCGCCTGGATATCGCGAGCAACGAAGCGGTCTCCACCACCGTGTTCGCGACAGTGTTTACCGATGTCGCCTCGCTGCTTGTGCTGGCCGTCATCGTCGGCGCAGGCGACGGCCAGGGATCCTTGGCGTATGTTGTTCAATTGGTGTTTTTGATGGTGATTTATACGTTGGTGATTGCGCTCGGCTTGCCTCGAATTGGCAAGCGCTTCTTCCAGCGATTTTCGGGGAGGAATGTCGAATTTCAATTCGTATTGGTGGCGCTTTTCGTGGCCGCGGTAGGCGCCGAGCTGATTGGTATGCACGCCATCGTAGGCGCGTTTATCGCCGGTTTGGCGATCAACGCTACCCTGCCAAGGCACAGTCCGGTATCCGGCCGGGTACTCTTTGTCGGCGAATCGCTGTTCATCCCCATATTTCTCATTTTCACTGGCATGAGGACGGACCCGCTGGCGGTTTTGTCAAACCCCCTTTCGCTGCTGACCGGTGTGCTGCTGACGGCGGCGGTTCTCAGCACGAAATTTGCAGCATCGTGGCTGACTAGCAAGCTCTTCGGCTTTGAGCGGGATGAGATGCTCACGATGTGGGGGCTTTCGCAGGCTCAGGCGGCGGCCACGCTGGCCGCGCTGCTGGTGGGGGTGGAGGCGGGGATCCTGCCGTCAAACGTGTTCGACGGAGCGATCCTGATGGTGCTGGTTACCTCCATCACATCCCCGCTCCTGGTAGAAAGGTTCGGCAGCGGCTTGCAGCCGGCAACCAGCGGAAAAGAAGACCGGCAGGATATTTTTCAAAGAATCCTGGTGCCCATCGCCAACCCGGATACCCAGGAACTCCTGATCCGGCTGGCCGCGTTTATGGCGAGGGGAAGCGATGGTCAGCTAATCCCGGTAAACGTGGCGCGGAAGAGCGGCGATGAAATTCGCGGTCTGGAGCATCAGGACCGCTTGATGGAGGATCTGGAGCAGATGGCGGCTGAACTGGAGGTTGAGGTTAACCCGATGAAGAAGGTGGCCTCATCGATCTCCGAGGGCCTGGAGATGGCGGCGTTGGAGAGCCGCGCCAGCGCTGTTCTAATGGGCTGGCAGGGTGAGACCAGCTTTCGCCAGCGGATCTTCGGCAGTGTCATTGATCGGGTGGTTTGGAACACTGACTTGCCCGTGATCGTGGCCCGGGTGACTGTCAACATCAACGGGCTGGAAGAAGTCAAGCTGGTGTTGACTAATCACATCGTGCCCCGGGCTGAGGCTGTCCAGATGATAGGCATCGCTACTACTCTGGCCAAGGATCTCAAGCTTCCGCTCACCATTCTCTCGGGGGCGGTCTTCCGCAAGATGGCGGAGGAGGCCCAATCTAAGGCAGGCTCAGCGCTGAAGGTAGAACTGGCGCCGGTCTCGGGAGATGTTGTCAGCCAGCTGACCGCCGAGGATAAGCCAGGAGCCGGATCGCTCATCTTGATCCCTTCCGCCGGATCATCCCGGAGATTCCGCTGGACGGTCGAAGATATTCCATTCCGGTTGGCGGATTCGGTCGAAGACTCCATCGTGGTGGTGCATTTCCCCTAACGGCGATCCGGTCGTCGGCTCAAGTGATCGTCCTGTGGCACACTAAATGCGTGAAAGGGAGGAGCCGGAAACGCCCGGTAGCGGCCAGTCCCAGGCGATGGATCTAGGATGGGAAAATACAGCCGCTATAGATTGTGTATTTCGATCGGCATTATCTCTTCTTGCAATCCAAAACCTAAAACCCGGCTGTAGAAATACAGCTCGGCGGTCAGCGCCCGGACGATGGTCGACTGACGATCAAAGCCGTGGGATTCACCTTCGAATTCCAGATAGGCGTAAGGTAGGCCCTTCTCTTCGAGCGCCGCCGCCATCTGCTGAGACTGTTCCGGCGGAACTACCTTGTCTTCGGCACCCTGGAACAATATTAAAGGAGAGTTCAAACCTTCCGTGTGGTGGATGGGGCTGCGTTCATGATAGGTCGCTTTGGCAGCGGGGTAGGGTCCGATCATGCTATCCAGATAATGGGCTTCGAACTTGTGCGTCGTCTCAGCCAACCCCCAGATATCCGCCACTCCGTAATATGAAGCGCCGGCATCGTATACGTCATGAAAGGTCAAGGCCGCCAAGGTAGCATAGCCGCCGGCACTGGAGCCGCGAATGATCTGATGGTCTGGATCCGTTCGGTCCGTCTTGGCAAGATATCTCGCCAGATTGACACAATCTTCGACATCCACGATGCCCCATTCTCCTTTGAGCTTTTCCCGGTACTCCCGGCCAAAGCCAGTACTTCCGCGGTAATTGATATCGGCTACGAGAAAGCCGCGCGTGGTGAAAAACAGCTTTTCCAAATGGAACTGCGGCACGGCAGCCGAGGTCGGTCCGCCGTGAGTCATCACGATCAGTGGAGGGCGTTCTCCCTCAGGTCCGATGAAATCCTTGTTCTTCGGTGGGTACAAGAATGCGTGGGCTTGATCGCCATTGCCCGTCGGGAAAGCGATGGATTCGATGTCCGCCAGATAAGCCTCATCAATCTCCGCGCTGACAGGTTGAAAGATCTTTTCAATCTTCATGCTCTGTGTCTCAAGCTTGTAGACCGCCTGCGGCTCCTCGGGTGAGCTGGCAAAGAACCAAAGTGTGTCTTCTCCTTCGGAGCAGAGGTGGGCCGGGTAATACGCAGTAAACGGCGTTTCCATTGGTTCTATCTGACCTGTTTCTGGGTGCAAAAGGGCCAGCTTGTCAAAACCGTCTTTCGTATAGACATAGGCAATGCGGCCGTCGGCCAGGAAGGCGTAACGCGCGAAGCCAAAATTCCAAGCAGGTGTTCCGAGGTCGGCTTTGACTGAATGGAGTGCCTCCGCTTCCTCTCCCTGCCACCGGTACAAGTTCCACCAGCTGGTGCGATCTGAAATGAAATGGATTACATCGTCCGTTCCCCATTGCGGCTGAAAAAGACTCTCCTCCGGACCGCCGGCCAGTTTCCTGGCCTGAGAAAGCTGTCCATCCTCCGTGAATTCCGCAGACCACAGCTCGGTTCCATCCCAGGGCATATTCGGATGATCCCATGTCAGCCAGAGAAGTCGGTCACCGACGGCGTTGAATCGGGGATCGGAATAAAAATCGTGCCCATGGGCGATCACTTGGGGCGGGTGACTGCCGTCCTTGGGCAGCGCCACCAGTTGATTCAGGACGGGTCCGTCTTCATGATGGACTTCCTGGACACAAACGATCCAGCGCCCACCTGGTTGGCCGCGACCATCTGCGTAACGCTGTGATCGCTTCACCTCGGGGGCGGGCGTGATTGGGGCTGCGCTTCCGTCCTCCAGTCGATACAGGCGTTGATCAGCCGAGTTTGAGAAGAAGGCAACGTCGCCATCGACGAAGAATGCGCCGCCGCCATACTCGTGGACGCTGGTCGAAGCGCTGAATTGGCGTGGAAGGATGGACCTGGGTTTTTCTCCTGGGCTGGCACGGAGCAGATCGTAGCGGCCGTCCTGATCGCCTCTAAGCTGACGCCAATAAGCGGATTGACCGCTTACAAAAAGATCGCGCAGTGTTCCCCTGGAACTCATGCCCCCTTCGGATACCATTTTTGCGGTGATTGGGGATGGCCAGCTGCCAAATGGGGCGATTTGGGGTGTCATTGGTTTTTGAACCTCCGCTCAGGCGCTGCGAGTATTTCTAATAAGTAAGAATTCTAACGCTTAGTTAAGGAGAAGGGCTGTATTCTATACACGTGAATACAGTAGAAATGCCTCGTGAAAGCTGGAACGAAGTGCTTGACAATCAGCCGCGAGGTTTCTACACTATACATGATAAAAATTCCCCTTCCCTGTAGCGCGAGCTTTAATCGGATTGTCGCTGTATGGATGTCGAATTGCGCGTCAGGCCAATTCGGGTGGGTTCATTTTGGAAATTTGTGTCGGTAAAGGATAGAGAGGAGCTTCATGGCGAAGAAAAAGGGCAACGCAAAGGAATCGGTAAATGGGAAAGACCAGGCCGAGCTGGTTGATGAGTCGATCGTGCTGGATGAAGAGGTCCATGCGATCGAGGCATTAATTGAGGTCGGCAAAGAAAAGGGTTTCGTCACCATCGATGACATCCTTCAGCACTTTCCCGACGCCGAGAAGGACATCGAACAGCTGGATGAGGTCTATGAGGCCTTATTGGCTTCCGGCGTTAACTACCTGGACGATGTCAGCGGTGCCCCGGATCCGGAAGCCGTTGAACGCGATGACGGCGAGACCGAGTCGGAGGTTGAGGTGGGCGTTGATCTGAGCAAGGTCAATATTGAGGACAATGTTGACTTGTACTTCAACTCCGTCGGCGATGTGCCGCTGCTCACAGCCGAGGAAGAGGTTGAACTCTCCAAGCGGATCGAGCGGGGTAGGGACGCCCGCGCCAAGCTGGCGCAGGGTGTGGATACTCCAGAGGAACGACGGGAGCTGCAGCGCATCATCGAGGATGGTTGGGCGGCTCGTGAGCATCTGGTGCTGGCAAACTCGCGCCTTGTCATCAGCGTGGCCAAAAAATACATTGGCCGCGGCGTCCCCTTCCTGGATTTGATTCAGGAGGGAAACATCGGCCTGATCCGGGCCACCAAGAAGTTTGACTACAAGCGAGGCCATAAGTTCTCCACTTATGCGACCTGGTGGATCCGGCAGGCGGTCACACGTGCCATTGCCGATCAGGGACGGACCATCCGGCTGCCCGTGCATATGGG
>JBKHKF010000233.1:0-4977 GCA_046537745.1 Anaerolineales bacterium
CGACTCGGCTGAGCCGAGTCTCAGTGAGCACGACCCCCCGGAGCCCACGGGAAATCTCCGTCATATTTCCTCCTCTCATGGATAAATAAAAAAACCCGGAGGCGGCGCCTCCGGGTCCGGTAGTTTCATGCCTTAAACGTGGATGGCGTGTCCTTCCGCCATGTGCGCCACCTCCATCAGCGATTCGCTGAGCGTGGGGTGCGCGTGCACATTGCGGGCAATCTCTGCCGGCGTAAGTTCCATCATCTGGGAGATGGTCAGCTCAGGCAGCAGTTCGGTCACTTCGGGGCCAACCATGTGGGCACCAAGGATCTCGCCGTATTTGGAGTCGCTAATCAGCTTGACAAAGCCGGCCCGTTCGCCCATGCCGACGGCTTTGCCGTTGGCCTGGAAGGGGAAGCGGCTTACATTGACCTCATAGCCGCGCTCCTCCGCCTGTTCCTGAGTCAGGCCGAAGGAAGCGATTTGCGGCTGGCAGAAGGTCGCCTTTGGCATCATCTCATAATCCAGCACGACCGTTTCAACGCCGGCGATATTCTCGGCGCAGACGATGCCCATCGCGGAGGCCACATGGGCCAGCGGCAGCTTGCCCGTAACATCTCCGATCGCCCACACACCTTCGACGTTGGTCTGCATGCTATCGTCAATCTGAATCCAGCCTTTGTCGCTCGTCTCGACACCGGCGGCCTCGAGATTCAGCTGGTCCGTGTTCGGCTTCCAACCGATTGCGATGAGCGCCTGTTCGCCATCGATTGTCTTTTCTTCGTCCTCACCTGAGACGTTTACTTTCACTTTCGTCTTCAGGACCTCGATGTCCTCCACCCGGTGGCCGGTGAGCACGTTGATGCCGCGCGATTTGAAGGCCTTGGCCACCTCTTTGCTGACCTCTTCATCTTCATTGGGTGCCAGCCTGGGCAGCATTTCCACCACCGTCACCTCAACGCCGTAGCTGTGCCACAGGGTGGCAAATTCGAGGCCGATGGGGCCCCCACCGACGATCACGGCCGATTTGGGTGGCTGCTCCGCCATGATAGCTTCGTAATAGGTGACGACCCGTTCGCCGTCAGCCTCCACCCCCGGGATCATGGCCGCCTTAGCCCCCGTCGCGATGACGATGTTCTCGGCTTTCAGGGTTCTGGTTTCGCCGTCGTCATCCGTTACCTCCAGCTCCTTGGGGCCTTTGAACTTGGCAGCGCCCATGTGCACATCGATATCATTCTTTTTCATCAAAAAGCCGACGCCTTTGGTAAGTCGGTCGGCCGCCTGGCGGCTGCGTTTGAAAGCGGCTTTGTAATCGATATTCAAGCCATCGAAGCTCAGGCCGTATTCCTTCTGACGTTCGCGAACGGTGTGCACCACATGCGCGCTATCCAGCAGCGCTTTGGAGGGGATGCAGCCAACGTTCAGACAGACGCCGCCGAGCCACTGCTTATCGACAATAGCGACCTTCTTGCCAAGCTGGGCGGCTCGGATCGCGTTCACATAGCCGCCGGGACCGGCGCCGATAACGATTACGTCATAATCAGCCATCAAATACCTCCTGGTTGGATGGAAGGGTGCAAGCGGGAAATCCCCGCGTAGCAATCAGCGGCTTCATTGTAATCCAGCAGGCGATTGGATCAGGACCAGCTCTCCAGGCGCTCCACGATACGCCCCAGGAAGTGATCGGCGATGGCGCCATCGATAATCCGGTGATCGAAAGTCAGCGTCAAATACACCATGGGCCGGATGACGATGGAATCCACCGTCTCACCCTGAGCACTCTCGGCTTCCATCACAGTCACCCGCTTTTGGACAGCACCGACGCCGAGAATGGCGCACTGCGGCTGGTTGATGATGGGGGTGGCCATCAAAGAACCCGTGGTTCCGTGATTGGTGATGGTGAAGGTCCCGCCCTGCACTTCCTCCGGATCCAACTTCCCCTGACGGGCTCGCTCGGCGAGATCGTTGATCGCCTGGGCCAGCCCTCGGAGCGATCTGCTCTCCGCCTGCCGGATCACCGGCACGATCAATCCGCGCTCGCCCAAGGAAACGGCCATCCCTAGATTTACCTGATCGTGGAGCAGGATTCCCTCTTCAACCCAGGCCGAGTTAACCAGCGGAATCTCCTTCAGCGCCTGGATGGCAGCAGCCGCGAAATAGGCTGAATAAGTAAGGTTGATCCCTTCCTGCGCAAAGCTTTCTTTATTGGAAGAGCGATGATTGACCACGGCCTGAAGGTCCGCTTCCATCACCGTGGTCACATGAGGGCTGGTGTGCTTTGATCGCACCATGTGTTCGGCGATGGAGCGGCGGACCGGATCCAGCGGCTTCACTTCACCGCCGTCTTTGACCTCCGCTTTGGATTTCACGCCAAACACCTCTTCGGACGGCCGGAACAGTTCGCCGGAGGCGGGCTGCTCCCAGGGGGCAGCTTCGGGTGCCTCCTTTTGAGATTCAAGATAGGCGCGCACATCCTGCTTGGTGATGCGTCCATCCCGACCGCTGCCCTCGATCTGGCTGAGATCCAGGTTGTGCTCCGAGGCCATGCGTGCGACCACAGGTGATATAAATCCCAAACCCTCCTGCCGCCCGGGGGACACGCTTTCCTGGCTGGCAGCAGTCGCCGGTGCCTTCTTCGCCGCCGGCTCCGTCTTCGCTGGCTCTCCGCCTTCGGCCGCCGGCACCTGTTCTCCCTCTTTGCCAATGACCGCCAGCAGCCGCCCTGCCTCCACGGTCTCGCCTGCCTGCACGTAAACTTTGAGCAGCACTCCGCTGGCCGGCGCGGGCACCTCAGTGTCCACCTTATCGGTGTTGATCTCCACCAAAGGCTCAAACTCCTCTACTTTCTCGCCTTCCTGGATCAGCCACTCGGTGACGGTTCCTTCAACGACGGATTCGCCCAGCTGGGGCATCACTACTTTGGTCGCCATTATGTGTTCAACTCCTCATTGCAGCGGAGGTCGAAAGGTGCTCCGGTCAGTTCCTCAGATTCATCCATCGCAGGCTAGAAAGCTGCTAGAGATCGCATTGCATCTGCGATGTCTTCGACATCCAGCATGAACCAATCCTGCATCGGATGGCTGTAAGGCATCGCCGGCACGTCGGGGCCTGCCAACCGCTTGACCGGGCCGTCCAGATGCATGAAGGCCTCGTCAGCGATGATGGCCGCCAGTTCAGCCCCGTAGCCGCCGGTCAGATTGTCCTCGTACACAACGAGCGCCTTGCTGGTCTTGCGCACCGAGCTTAAGACAGTTTCCTTATCCAGAGGCAGCAGCGTTCGCAGGTCCACCACTTCAACCTCCACCCCCTCCTCGGCCAGCTCCTGGGCAGCCTCCAGGCAGTAATGATGCATCATGCCGTAAGCGAAGACGCTCAAATCCCGACCTTCACGGGTGATCTTGGCCTCGCCAAGCGGCACCAGCAGGTCTTCATCCTCGGGTACTTCACCCTTGATGAGACGGTACCCTTTTTTGGGCTCGAAGAAGAGTACCGGGTTGTCGTCGCGCACGGCCGACTTCAGCAACCCTTTCGCATCATAAGGATTTGAGGGGATCACTACCTTAAGGCCGGGCACGTGGGCGAAGAACGCTTCCACGGACTGCGAATGATAAAGGCCGCCGCCGATCCCGCCGCCATAAGGAGCCCGGATCACCATCGGCACCGTCCAATCGCCCTTGGATCGGTAGCACATCTTGGCTGCTTCGTTGACGATCTGGTTGAAGGCCGGGTGAATAAAGTCGGCGAACTGGATCTCACAAATGGGGCGCATGCCGTAGAGCGCAGCGCCAATGCCGACGCCGATGATGGACAGCTCAGCCAGCGGTGAATCAAGCACCCGTTCCCCACCAAACTTCTCATAAAGACCCTGGGTCGCCCTGAACACGCCGCCTCGTTTGCCGACATCCTCACCGACAAGAAACACGGAGTCGTCTCGGGCCAACTCCTCCTCCATGGCCTGGCGCAGGCCTTCAATCAAGGTCAGCTCAGCCACCCTGTACCTCCTCGGCATAAACGGGGCCGGAGGCAATCTCAACGGAGGGGTATTCGGCCTCTTCCGCATGACGCACAGCCGCGGTCACTTCTTCTTTCGCCTTTTCATTCAGCTCTTCAATCTCCTCCTGGGTGAGCACATCCTGTTCGATCAACACCTGCTGGAAAACATCCAGCGGGTCCTCCTTCTTCATAGCCTCCATCTCTTCGCGGGAACGATACGTTCGATCGTCATCATCGGATGAATGGGGGGTCATCCGATGGACCGTGACCTCCACCAGAGTCGGGCCATCGCCGCGGCGGGCTCTTTCCACCGCCTCCTTCATCGCCTCGTGGACCTCAAATACATCCAGCCCATTGACCGTTACGCCCGGGAGCCCGAGACCCTTGGCTTTTTCGGACACCTTCTCGACGGCCATCTGGTCGCTCTGGTGCACCGAGATGGCGTACACGTTGTTCTCCACCAGGAAGATCACCGGCAGCTTGTGGGTGGCTGCCCAGTTCACGCCCTCGTACCATTCACCCTGGGAGGTGGAGCCCTCACCAATGGTGGTCAACACCACGCTGTCTTCGCCCCGCATCTTAATGCCGAGGCCGATGCCCGAAGCGTGCGTGGTCTGCGTTGCCACCGGCGAGCTGTGACTGACGACGTTTGCCCGCCGCAGGCTCCAGTGGCTCGGCATCTGGCGGCCGTCAGAGGAGGGATCCCCCTTCTTACCCATCAAACCGAGCATGAACTCCTGCGGGGTCAGACCCACCGCCATCAGCATGGCGAGATCCCGGTAGTAAGGGAGCAGCCAATCCTCGCCCCGACGCAATGCGTAAATGGCGCCAATCTGGGCGGCCTCATGGCCGATCCCCGAGATGTGAAACGCGATCTTTCCCTGCCGGTGGAGCACCCAGGCGCGCTCATCCAACCTCCGGGACAGCAGCATCGTCCAATACATATCCCGAAGCGTGTCCTTATTAATAGATCCCATCTACTGTCACTTCCCAGACACTATG
>JBKHKF010000234.1:0-4969 GCA_046537745.1 Anaerolineales bacterium
TGATGGAACAGGGTCTGGGTTCTTACGATGCCACCCGGGTGCCGGGCTATCCCTACTTCATCGGGCTGCTCGGCCGCGAGGAAACGGCGGTGTGGGTCGGCCAGCTGGCGCTGGGGGTCCTCCTTTCACTGATGCTCTTTTACATTGGCTACCGATTGACGGAATCCTCTCTATTCGGCTTTTTACTGGGAGTGCTCTACAATTTCACGGCCAGCCTGGTCCTGTTTGAATTCAATCTATTAAGTGAAACGCTGACCACCTTTTTACTGGTGCTCAGCGTTGCTATCTTCGCCTTGCTGAGACATCGGCGTCTCGACGTTACCAGCTATATCCTCGCCCTTGTTTTGGGAGTGGTGGCGAGTCTGGCTGGCCTGACCCGGACCATGTTTATCTTCCTGCCGGTGATTCTGCTGCCCTTTGTTATGTTTGTGGGGACCAACTGGCGGCAACGCGTGCTGCTTGGCACGGTGTTCTCGATTGGCCCGCTGGTTTTGCTCGGCGGTTGGATCTACTTCGTGTACAGCCATTACGACATGCTCTCGCCGACCACCATGGGCGGCTACCATCTGGTTCAGCACACCGGCGCCTTCTTTGAAGAACTGCCTGAAAGCGAGTCCACCATCCGTGATATCTACCTTCGATATCGTGATGAGCAAATCGCGGAAAGGGGATCACAAACGAACGCGATTTGGGATGCGATACCAGCGTTGACCGAAGCCACTGGTTTGAGTTTCTTCGCGCTTTCGGGCAAGCTGCAGGAGCTTTCCTGGCAGCTGATTAAGGAAAACCCGCTGCTATATTTGCAGAGCGTGGTTGATGGCTGGATCGACTTCTGGAAAGCGCCGGTTTATTGGAAGCCCGACCAGTTCAGCTCGGCTGCGGCAATTGTGCAAGGTTGGTCGCTGCTGGGTCGTGGGATCTCGCTGCTGGCTAATGGTTTATTTTTGATATTGAGCAGCGTTGCGCTGGTAAGTCGGCGGCTTCGAAAGCGGTTGGAGCCACCGCCGCTGGTGTTCATGCCGACCGTGCTGATCTTTTTTTCCTCCGTGCTGCAGACTCTGGTGGATCATGGAGATAACCCGCGCTTTCTGATACCCTTGCAGATGCTCGTCATCGCCCTCGTTGCATGGGCTCTCTGGAAGCTGAGCCCCGCCAAGTCTAGGAGTTAAGCCAACTTGCTAGCCAAGAGGAAGTGGCTGCCCTGGGCAGCCGGAGCGCTCATTACAGCCCTGATTATGGCAGCCCTGGATCACAGGGGGTCCTTCTTCGCTGCTTTCCTTGGCTATCTCGTCATCGCCTCGATGGGGGCGGCAGTGCTGGCTTTATTCTGGAGCCAAATCGGGGAAGCGGGATCGCCCCGCGGCGTGGCCGTGGCTTTGGCGGCTGCGGTCCTCCTTCGGCTGGCGTTGGGAACCGGGTTGTTCTTCGCGCTGCCGGCGATGGGTTACGACACCAAACCGCAGAACCAGGGCTATGTCTATTACGACGCCTATGCTCGTGACACCGATGCCTATGCCCGAGGCCGATCCGACAAGCCTCTCTGGTCCGCCTTCGAGGAGCGGACGGCCAGTGACCAATACGGCGGGTTGTTATTCATAAGCTCGGCGGCGTACCGGTATTTGAGCGAGGGGTTCCATCGTCCGCTGATGATGGTGGTCCTGGCGGCGGCGGTCTCGTCTTTGGCGGTGATCTTCACCTGGGGATTTGGGGCTATCTTATTTGGCTCCAAGGTGGGGCTGCTGGCAGCCTGGATCGTCGCACTCTATCCTGATTACGCGCTGTTGGGCGCCTCGCAAATGCGCGAGGCTTTCTTCGTACCTGGACTGGCCAGCGCCCTCTATGGCTATGCTCGGCTGCGTCTGGGTGACCAGCGTCAGGCCTTTCTCTTTATGGGCTTGGGAGTCGCGCTGGCGCTGCTGGTGTCGCCGCCTTATGCTTTGTTAGCGCTTTTTCTGGTCGGCTCGCTCTGGTTGATTTCAGGCAGAGAGGAGCGGCGACAGTGGCTTCTCGTTCTGCTGGCTGGCGCCCTGCTTCTGTTCATCGGCTTGGCCCTGAGCGTTCAGGCCTGGTCCGGCATACAAGGCCTACCTGAGGGAGGCATATTCGGTGTGCTGGTCAGCTGGCTGACCGAGGGAGCGGCCTTTCAACTGACCCAGCTGGAGGAAGGCTCGGGCTGGGTGCAGAAGATGTTCGATCTGACGCCGGCCTGGAGCCACGCGCCGCTGGCCACTTTTTATGGATTGACATTGCCGTTCCTGCCGGCGGCGCTGGCCGACAACAGCGGTGCGCCGATCTGGCAGGCCATCGCTATTTTTCGGTCGGTCGGCTGGTACGCACTGCTGCCGGCGTTGATCTACGGCACGCTGGCAGCTTTCACCGCCAGGAAACAAAGGTCGCTCCTGCTCCTGCTTGCGCTCGTTGTCTGGTCAGGGGCGGTGCTGGCTTCCTATCGCGCCGGGGGCGATCTGTGGGACAATCCTCGCTACCGGACGGCTTTCATCAGCCTCCAGGCCGTGTTGGTTGCCTGGGCCTGGGTCACAGCCCGCAATCGTGCCAGCCCCTGGCTCCGGCGCTGGTATGTGACTATTCTTGGGGCATGCGCCATCTTCCTGCACTGGTATGTCGGACGCTACTACGGCACGCCACGCCTGAATTTGAATCTCACGCTGGCGCTGACGGCGGCATTTGTGGTGCTTTATCTGGCGGTGAACTGGTGGCGAGACAGCAGACAAACGTAGGGAATCCGTATTGGTTTACGTGCCTCAGCCATGTATAATTCAACGATTGAATTTTGAAATTTAGACTTAGGATAGGAATATGTCGAAAGCGCTAATTACCGGAATTACGGGTCAAGATGGGTCCTACCTGGCCGAGCTGCTGCTTAGCAAGGGATATGAGGTCCACGGCTTGATCCGCAAGGCCAGCACCTTCAACACCGACCGGATCGACCACATTTACGTGGATCCTCACGATCCCAACGCCAGGCTGTTCCTGCATTATGGTGATTTGTCCAACGGCGAACAGCTCACCAATTTGATCTATAACGTCCGGCCGGACGAGATCTACCATCTGGGCGCGCAGTCGCACGTCAAGGTGAGTTTTGACATGCCCGAGTACACTGGCTCGGTCACCGGATTGGGGACCACTCGGATTCTGGAGTCGGTCCGGCGCAGCGGCATTCAAACACGGTTCTACCAGGCTTCCTCCAGCGAGCTGTACGGCGATTCCCCGGCACCTCAAAACGAGGAGACACCCTTCCGACCGCGCAGCCCCTATGCCATCGCCAAGGCCTATGCCTACTGGATGACAGTCAATTACCGGCAGGCCTATGGAATGTTCGCGGTCAACGGCATTCTTTTCAATCATGAGAGCCCGCGGCGCGGCGCCACCTTCCTGACTCGCAAGGTCACCAGGGCGGTGGCCCGCATCAAAGCTGGGCTTCAACCCAAGGTGTATTTGGGCAACCTTGAATCCAAGCGCGACTGGGGCTACGCGCCCGAGTACGTCGAGTTTATGTGGCGCATGATGCAGCAGGAAGAACCCACCGATTATGTCATCGGCACCGGTGAAACCCACAGCGTGCGTGAATTTGTCGAGGAAGCTTTCGGCTACGCCGGTATGGATTACCAGGATTACGTCGAGGTGGATCCCAGATACTTCCGCCCGACCGAGGTTGACATCCTCCAGGCCGACTCCTCCAAGGCAATCAAGGAGCTGGGCTGGGAAGCCCGCATCAAATACCGGGACCTGGTACGGATCATGGTGGACGCCGATTTTGAAGCGGTTGGATTGGAACCCATTGGGGATGGGCTTAGAATCCTGGAAGATAAGTTCGGCGACTGGCACAGATGGGACACCGGGGTTACGGCCGTGCTGAACAGCGCCTCCAACGGGATCGAATAAAGAGGAAGGTATGAGCGAAGCGGTCGCCCGACCGGGGGCTCAGGTGAGATCATCCCAGCAAGCCAATGAAACCATCGAGGTTTCGGTGGTGATCCCTGTGTACAACGAAGAGGAGAACATCCCGCTTCTTTACGAGAAGCTGACCGAGAGCCTTGAGGGTCGCCGCTACGAGCTTGTGTTCGTCGATGACGGCTCGCGGGATGGCAGTCTGGAAGCGTTGATTGATCTGGTGGGGCAGGATCCGGAGCACTGCACCGTGGTCGAACTGCGCCGGAACTTCGGGCAAACGGCCGCCATTGCGGCGGGCATCGATCACACCGATGGCGAAGTCATCGTGCTGATCGATGCCGATCTGCAGAATGATCCCGCCGATATTCCTCGCCTGCTGGAGAAGCTGGAAGAGGGTTACGACATGGTCTCCGGCTGGCGCAAAGATCGCAAGGATCCCTGGCTGACCCGCAAGGTCCCCTCCCAACTGGCGAACTGGCTGATCTCGGTGGTCACCGGCGTTCGGCTGCACGATTACGGCTGCACGCTCAAGGCGTACCGACGGGAGGTGCTGGCCGGGTTCCGTCTGTACGGCGAGATGCACCGCTTTATTCCGGCGTACGCCGGCTGGGTCGGCGCCCGCATCACCGAGATCCCGGTGCGCCATCACGCGCGCCGCCACGGCCAGACCAACTACGGACTTGAGCGGACGCTGAAGGTGCTGCTCGATCTGCTTACAGTGAAATTCTTGATCAGCTTCTCCAACAAGCCGATCTATCTTTTTGGGGGAGCGGGTTTTCTCATGATCCTGCCCAGCATGGCAATTCTGGGCTTCTTGATGGTCCGCCGGCTCTGGATCGGCACTTCCGTGCTGGCATCACCTTTATTCGGCACCAGCTTGATGTTCGTGATCCTCGGCTTCCAATCCATCTTGATGGGGCTGATCGCCGAGCTGCTGGTTCGGACCTATCACGAATCGCAGGAGAAGCCGACCTATACGATCCGGCGAGTGATCAGCGAGCGACATTAGGGATCTTTTGTTGTTAGCAAACCCTCAGCACCCCCGGCAATGTGGACC
>JBKHKF010000007.1:0-19322 GCA_046537745.1 Anaerolineales bacterium
ATGGTGGGACGGCCGACTCCCAGGGGCATCAGCACCGTTTCGACAGCGCGCAGCAGCAGATCGACGTAGGTCTCACGATCGTACGCGATTGCCTCTTCCACCAGATCCCAGGCGCGCACGACGGCAGGCCCCGGCACGTGCAGGTAGCGGATGCGCTCCCCCGGCTCCAGGTCCACGCCCGATTTAGCCAACTGAATCGCCGCCCGGGCGACGGCGGTGCGCACGCGGAAATCCTCGGGCTTGCGGGACATCTTGCGGCTGATCACCAGTTCGCGGCTGGCGACCTCGCCGCGCTGGATCTGGCGCAGCCGGTCGGTGGCGTAGTCGATGGCGGAGGGCACGGTCCGGCGGAAGGCGGCGGCGTCCTCGGCCTCGGCCAGGATTTCCAGCATGCCGAGCTGCGTCTGCTCGATATACGCGGGCGTGTCGTGGCGCCGGGTTTCGATGCCGCGCATCTTCAATGAGCCGTCCTCGAAGGCGCCGAAGTAGCGGTTGGCGGCGGCCACCCGCGGCTCGGTGCGGGAGGGCAGGAAGGCCAGCCAGCGGTAAATGCCCTCCAGTTCGATGGGGATGCCGACCTTCTGGCTGATGCGCTCGAGCAGCGATTCGTAATCGGGCCGGTCCCCGGCGCCGGGCTTGTGGATCCACAGGCCATCGACATACAGATGTAGAACGCGAAACCCCTCGGCTTCGACCAGTTCCTTGGCCTGAAGCAGCACCTCGCGGCCGTAGGCGGTGACGGCCTCGTGGGCCTCGATGCGGCCGAAGCGGGCGTTCTTATAGCCAAGGTAGCCGAAGCAGGTCACCAGCAGCCATTTATGGGCCGAATAGCGCCGCCGGTAGACTTTGGCCCGGGGGTCATCGGACGGCAGCGATTTCGCCAGTTCTTTGTAGCGGGCGCGCTTGGCCAGCAGCGGCGCCAGGGTTTCGGGCACCAGGCCGCGCCGGTGCTGGCAGACCGGCGTGCCCAGCTCGGGCACCGGCTTTCCCTGGCAGCAGTCGGTTTTAACGGTCTCGGGCGACAGGTTGAAGTGCACCATCAGGCTTGGGTACATGGCGGTGAAGTCCAGCTCGGCCACGTGCTGGTGCAGTCCGGCGATGGGGTTGTAGACCAGCCCGCCCTTGTCGGCGACCATGAACTCCCTGCCGGATTTCAAGGCTTCGGGGTGCCGTTTCTGCCAGGGCACCAGCACGCCGCGGCGCAGCGCGGTGGCCACCTGCATGGCGCTGATGCTGGTGCCGGAGGAGGCCCGGGCCACGTGCTGCACCGCCAGGCCAGACAGCCGGGCGATCTCAATGATGCCGTCCAGGCCGTAGTCGTCGACCAGAAAGGCGTTCTGCCGGTCGATGTGCCAGCGGCCGAAAAGCGTGTGCTGCTCGTCGCGAAAGATAACCTTGCCGTAGGAGAAGTAGGAGTGGCCCCGTTTGCGCTGGACGCGCTCGCGGGAATCGCGGTTGAGCGGCAGACGCAGGCCGTAGTGCTCGGCCAGTTCGATCAGCCGGGGCAGCAGGTAGGAATCGCCGTAGGCGCTCACCAGCAGATCGGGGTCGTGGCGCTCAAGCAGATGTTGAACGCCGAGCACCAGCTGGCGGCTGCGCCGGCGCGGGAACTGGTAGGTCTCGCCGTCCACGGTGACCAACAGGTCCCCACGGTGGCCGCGACGGGGGCTGCGCAGCTCCCCGTCCAGGCGCAGAGTCATCACCCGCAGCGGCGGCAGCTCGTACTCCACCTCCCAGGGTGAATTGAGCGCCTCGATGTGTTGGACCTCGCCATCCTGATGCTCGACGGCGCAATAGGCCAGCGGGAAAACTTCGCGGGCCAGCACGTAGCGTTGCGGCAGCGGGATGTCGGCGTTGTAGTAGGTCAGGTCCGGCTTGAACTCGCTGATATGGCGAAAGGCACGCTGGAATTGGGCGGGGACGGGCACGCCGGCTTGCAGCACATCAATGTCCTCGTCGGAGTACAGCTCACGCCGCTCGGCCCGGGCCAGTTCGATCCGGGGCCAACGCCGGCGCAGCTCCTGCCAGACCTGCCGCAGTTCGCCGGAGGGCCCTTGCACGTAAAAGGAGGGGGTGAAGCGGTCGCGCAGTTGGTGGGCCTGTCCCTGGCGGTCAAGCAGCCACAGGGTCACCCCCCGACCCTGCGGATAGACGTCAAAGAGCCAGCCGGTCAACATGGCGTGTTAATCTCAGAGCCCAGAGCTCAGCGCTCAGCGCTTGGGGCTGGCAGTTCGGCCAACTGGGCTTCGAGCGCCTCGACCCGGCGCTCCAAATCCTGGGTCCATTTTCGTTCCTCGACCAGCATGGCCAGCAGCATCACTTCGAAAGGCAATAGGTGCGAGGCGTAAGCGGCTTCGGCCACGTGGCGGCGGGCGTCGGCCATCAGTTCATCGAGGGCCACCTGGTCCTCCCGGCGCAGGGCGCGCCGGAAGCGGGCCAGCGACTGCTGTTCCTGCTGAAAGGCTTGTGTGACAGTGGGCAGGGTGCGGCCCATAATGTCCTCCTAAATGAATCAGTGTTGAAAGAGCGGCGGCTGCAGCGGCGGTTGTTCCTGGGGCGGCCGCAGCAGCCAGGCGTTGTCGGCGGCGGCCTGCAGTTGGTCCAACAGCGACCAGCGGTCTTTGACCAGCGTGCGCGGCTCCTGTGTGCCGACCAGCACCGGCCCGACGGCGGCCAGCCGTTTCAAATGGGTCAGCGTGTTGGCCAGCAGCCGCTCGACTTCGCGCAGTGAGACGCTCTCGTCATAAAAGGTGTCAAGCAGATTGAGCAGCACCAGCGGCCGCGGCTGGGCCGGGCTGTTTTCCACCAGTTGGGCCAACTGGAAGCAGGTGAAGGCGCGCGACAATTTGATGCGATCCAGCACGGCGTAGGGGTCGGGGCTCAAGCGGCGGGCTAAACGGGCGACGAAGTAGCCGTCGAAGCAGTTGCCGCCGTCAAAAACCCGGATCGATTGGCCCTGGGCGGCCAGGTAGGTCAGCAGCCCGAGCTGGGTGTGGGTGGGGGCGCGGGCGCCCCACAGCAGACTCAGCCGTGGTTCCTGGGCCGCCTCCAGCAGTGTCGGATCGATCGAGGGGACGATCGTCTCGGCGCCGGCGGGCCCGAGCGGCAGTGGCAGCATGAAAACTCCTCTCTGAAACCTATGGATAGAACTAATGTTCTAATCAATGTAAGTGGAGAGGGGTCGAGATGCAATCCCACGCGAGGTGGAAATCAGCCCGCCAGGGTTCCCCTGCGCGGGGGATCAGAAGGAGGAATCGTCGATGAGTTGGGGTTGATCCTGGCGCCAGATCCAGGTTTGATTGCGGCCGGCTTCTTTGGCGGCGTAGAGCGCGCGGTCGGCGGCAGCGAGCAGCGGCTCCATCTGCAGCGGCAGGCTTTCACTCGAGGCGACACCCAGGCTGACGGTGATCCTCAGTTCACCGGCTCGGGTGTCGAAGGTGGTACTTTCGATGGCCTGGCGCAGCCGCTCGGCCACCTCGTGAGCGCAATCATCGGCGCACTCGGGCAATAGCACGGCGAACTCCTCGCCACCGTAGCGGGCGACCAGGTCGATGTTGCGCACCAACTGGTTGAGCAGGCTGGCCAGCTGGCGCAGCACCTCGTCGCCGGCCAGATGGCCGTGGGTGTCGTTCAATCGTTTGAAGTGGTCCAGGTCGATCAACAGTACGGAGAAGTCCCGCTCGTAGCGGCGGGCGCGCTCGATCTCCCGCTCGCCCAGTTGGGACAGCCCGCGACGGTTGTAGAGTTGGGTCAGTGGGTCGGTGATGGCCATCCGCTCCATCTGGGCGTAGAGGCGGGCATTTTCAATGCTGGCGGCCACGCTTTGAGCGATGCTCTCCACCATCTCAACCTCGGAGTGGCCAAAGCCGGGCTCGGCCGATCGGCGCAGGAACAGCAAAAGGCCCGTCCTGTGGCCGGCGGCGAGCATGGGCACAATCAGGCCCTGCTGCTTTCCGAACCACTGGCGCAGGCTCTCGGGGGCGTGCTCCGGCAGATCGTCGGCATTGAAAATACTGGCGCCGTACTTCGGAGGTAATGAACGAAGTGTGCCTGAGGAAAGATGCGAGGCCAGCTCCTCACGCGCCCGCTCCAGGTACTCGGCCGGCAGATCCTCGCTGCAGGCGCGCGCTTCGGCCAAGGTCAGCTTGCCCTCGGGCTGCGGCCGCAGCAGGAGCATGACCAGGTCGGCTTCGACGGCCTGACACGAGAGCGAGGCGACCCGCTCCACCACTTCCTCGAGCTGCAGCGAAGCGCCCGTGATTTGCGTGATGTCCTGCTGCATGGCCGCCATCTGGCGCCGGCGCTGTTCGGCTTGAAAGTGGCGCGCATTTTCAATGGCGATGGCCACCTGATCGGCGAAGGCCTGCACAAGCCGGGCGTGCCCCTCGTTGTAAAAACCAGGTTGCGTGTGATCCAACGAGAGCATGCCGATCAACTCATCGCCGATGATGAGCGGAATGCCAAGAACGGAGCGGATATGATCGTGTGGGGGGTGACGGAAGGTTTCGTAGACTTCGCGCGCGTCCTGCAGGATGTAGGGCTTTCGGGTTTCGATCACCACGGTGTTGGGGTTATCTGCGGGTACCGGGAACTGAAGGCCGATGACCTCCTCATCGTTCTCCCAGCCACGGCCGCCGACGATTTCCAATGCGCCCTCAAGCATGATTTGGGCGGAGGCCGTGCTGTAAGGGACGACCCGTTCGAGCTGGGCCAGGATCCGCTCGATCGTTTCTTCCATGTCCAATGAGGCGGACACTATGTGGCTGGCTTGCAGCAGGGTCTCGGTTTCCTGCCTGCGCTGACGTGCTTCGTTCATTGCACTGTGCCGTTCGCGAAAAGCGTAGTAGCTGAACAGTGTGATCAAGGCGAAGATGGGACCGGCGGAGGTCCAGGTATCGGGAGGCTGGTTGTAGACTTCGACGAGACCCCTTGCCTCGGTAACACTCATGAAGATGCTGAAGGCTGTAGATAGGAGGCCGACGGTCAAGATGCCGCGGTGATCGAACATGGCACCGGCCAGCAGAACAACAACGCAGTTGACGCCAACGAAAAGCAGAGGATGGATTGGCTGGTTTGCGAGGAGATAGCCGTTCGCCAGCAACCAGGCGATCGCAGTCAACAGGTATCTGGCCAGCTTGATGCGCCCAATTCGAACCAGCGCCAAAGTTGTCAATAGGACAAGACCGGCAAGGGTAGTCAGGGCAAGCAGTGTGGAGGATCCCTGCTGCAAAGCGACGATGAAAATAATCAGATTCTCAAGGAGTCCGACGAAGACAACCACGCGAATGATGCGGATGCGCAAGCGCTCCTCATGGTTGCCGGTGTATATCTTCAGTTTGCCCATCCTTCTTCTGCTGCCATCCTGCAGCGGATGTTCGCCTTCTCGTGCTCGTCGAACAAGTTTATGGATGCAGTTGGATGGAATTGTCGATGGAGGGTGTATGCAGTATAAGCAGTCTGGCAGAGCGGCTGAACCGCTGCGCAAGCCTACTGCAGGTTTATTAAGTCATTATACGCACTGGTAGAAGGATCTTGTATCCCGAATTAGTCCTGGGGCGCGTTGGCGTTGATGGGTTCCTGGTGGTAGCCGGCCCCCAGCAGTTCCAGGGTGCGCGGGTGATCGCCGTACACGCCCCGATATTCCGGCGGCAGCATGGCGGCGATGCGGCACATGATTTCGTCGGTGTTGTGCCGCAATCCGGCCGCGCGCTCTTGCTCCGGCAGCGGCGGCAGCATGAAGGGCTCGCCGATTCGGGCGGTGGTTTTTGGCCGGTAGAAGGGCGGCACACCCCGGCCAATCTTCTCCGTGCCGGTGATGGCGATGGGCATCACAGGGACTTTGGCCTCGTCGGCCAGATAGGCGACGCCGGTTTTGGCTCGCTGCAGCTGCGAGGTGGGACTGCGGGTGCCCTCAGGCGCGATGCCAAAGCCGTTGCCTTGATGCAGCCACTGGACCGCAGCCTCGATGGCCTTTCGGTCCACTCGTCCTCGCTCGATGAAAATGGCCCCGCCCGCCCGCAGCAGTGGGCCAAAGAGCGGGTGGTATTCATATTTCTCGGCGGCCCAGCCGGTGAGCTCGGCGCTGCCAAGACGGCCATACACGAAAACCACATCGAAAAAGCCCAGATGATTGACGGCCAGGATGTAAGGCGGATCGGGGATGCGTTCCAAGCCTTCAAATTCCTGCCGGGCGACCAATTTCATGGCGAACTGGAACAAGAGAGTCAGGGCGCGATCGAACATGAAGTGGAGCCTCCTTAAAGATCGCCGCTGATTGTAGCCGCCCCCGGCCGGTGTTACAATCCGAAAAACCTCGGCCGGGAGAAAATCGTGATAAAGATCGAACAGATCGACTTGGATTCGGGGGGGCAGGTCCGTCATTTTATCGACCTGCCATATCGTCTGTACCAGGGCCATCCACTCTGGGTTCCACCCATCCGGATGGATGTCAAGGTCAAGCTGAACCCCGAGAAGCATCCCTTTCACGAGCATTCCGACGCTGAGTTCTTTTTGGCCCGGCGGAATGACAAAATCGTTGGTCGGATCGCGCTTCTCGAGAATAAACCCTTCAATAAATACCACAACACAAAACAAGGCCAATTCTATCTCTTTGAATCCATCGAGGATTTCGAAGTCGCCGAAGCCCTGTTTGAGCATGCCTTCGATTGGCTCAGGGTTCGTGGCCTCAACCAGCTCGTTGGCCCGAAAGGCTTCAGCGCGTTTGACGGCTATGGGATGCTGGTGGAGGGTTTTGAGTTCAGGCCGGCCATGACCATGATGAATTACAACCCGGCTTATTACCCGGAGTACATGGACCGGTTGGGATTTACGAAGGAGGTAGATTTTGTCTCCTGCTACATCGACATCGACAAGTTTAAGATGCCCGAACGAGTGCACAGCATCGCCGAACGGGCGGCTCGACGGAGTGGCCTAAAGGTGCAGCGCTTCACCTCCAAGCGGGAGTTGGTGAAATGGGCCGATAAGATCGGCGAGGCCTACAATCGGACCTTCGTCGACAATTGGGAGTACTATCCGTTGACTCAGCGCGAGGTCGATTTTATGGTGGACGATCTTATGCTGATCGCTGACCCGCGCTTGATCAAAATCATCACCCACGGTGAAGAGGTGGTAGGTTTCCTTTTTGCCTTCCACGATGTGTCTCGAGCCATCCAGCGCAGCGGCGGCCGCCTCATCCCCTTTGGCCTATTGGATATCATGCTGGAAACGAAGCGTACCAATTGGGTTTCGCTCAACGGGGTTGGCATCCTGCCCGAGTTTCAGGGCCGGGGCGGCAACGCGCTGATGTACAGCGAGATGGAGAAGACCATCCACGAATTCGATTTCCGCCATGCGGATCTAACCCAGGTGGCGGAGAGCGCCGAACAGATGCGCAGCGATCTGATTAGTGTGGGAGCCGTGCCCTATAAGAACCATCGGGTTTACATTCGCGATGTCTGATTTCACGGTGCATTTTGGGAGAAGGGATTGGGCAGGCAGCGCGTTTCGTTGCCGCCGCTGAGAAGTAGAGGGCGAATGAGTTCAACACTATCGGAATTAAAGGAAAAGCAGCAGGTTCACCCTTGGATCAAAAAGGTGAAGATCGCCTTTGAGCCGGGGCCGATGAGCGATCTGCTGAATGAGGTTTCCCAGGAAATCCTGGCGGAATTCGAACGACAGGGGCACACACTCCAACCTAAGCCAACCGACGAAACCGATGTGCTGCTGACCACGGCGCCCTTCGGCGAACCAGTGGGGTGGCGCGATGCGCTGCTGTTCTCGGTGCGCAAACGGTTTGATTTGAACAGGGCGCCGACGATCTACACGCTGATGCACGCCACACCGGAGCAGCTGCAAAGCGTTCTGGATAAGCTGGAACGAGCTCTGGAGAAGGAGCCGAGAGATCCGGCCGATTTTGCCTTCGATGGATTGGGTCCGGATGCATACAAAGTGCTCATTGAGCAAGGTCAGCGGGGCGGTCCATTGCTGGCGCTGGAGCGGGTGCTGCAAGCGCAGTGCAAGAGCATCCGCATCATTTTGGTGGTTGGCGAGGAGACGCCTGATTATGCGTATCATTTTGACCTGGTGGGCGCCCACCCCCGCAGCCGCACCGATGAAATGGGCGGCTTTTACCGGGACATCGTTTTGCGCACGGTCACTTCGGCCAGCACTGAGGAGGTCACGGAGCACGCGGTGGTGGGCGAACCAATTGAGCGATCGGATTGGGATCAGCTGACCACCGTGCAGGCGATGCGACGGGCCGCGTTGGAACTGGACCAGCGCCACTTTTTCACCGAGATGGTGCGCATCATGGATCTGGTCAAGGTTCCGGCGGTGGGTGAGGCCGTCGCCAACCAGTACAGCGAAGGCTGCTTTGCTACCTGGGAGCCGGCGCTCGACGCGCTGATCGCCACCATCACCGGAAGCGCCCGCCCGGTGGACAAGGGCAACATCACCGAGGATGACCTGGCGGTGATCGTGGATCTGGTGCCGGACGGCAGCGGCGCCAGGGTCCGGGAGGTGGAGGGTAAGCGAAACGATCCGCCCTCCTCCGAGGCCGTGGAGATGATGGATATGGATCAGGTGCTGCCGCAGATTGAACTGGGGGATGCCTGGAAGTCATCAGGATCGGTGCCGGTCGTGCGCTCCAAGCTGCATGGGCACCGGGCGATCGGCGCCTATAATCCGTCCCGGGTGGAGCACGTCGAATTAGAGCCTGCTTATTACCACTACCTGGTTTCTTGTGCGACCGAAGCCCAGGCCAACGGCATCAAAGAAGCCTTCGCCGAATCCAAGGCATTGCTCAATCCGGAGGACCCGCGGGAGTTGGTCTTCACCGTGTTGCCGGGGCATGGTTGTGTGATCACAGAGAAGTGGGTCGAAGGCAAAGAGCCCTTCCAGTTAATCTGGGAGGCGATGGATTCCGGAGATCTGGAGATCGTGAACCGCATCCCGCAGGGCCCAATGGCTTACGAGCCCGGCCAAGACGGACGGCTGCACCTCGTGACGGGGGAGGAATAAGGACCGAGATAAAGAGCCGTCTTTGGTGGACCATAGGTGGATGACAGCTGAGCCGTTCCGCTCAGTTCGGATATCAGCTCCCCGACGGCTGCTTGCTGCAAAGGTGAATACGAAGATGACCAAGCGCGTGTCCCTGGCAACATATTTGATCCTGGCGCTGCTGGCTGGATGCAGCCGGGCCGGGATTGCCGGGCCGGTGGCAACGGAATCCTCCGATCCGTCGAGGGCGGCCATCGCACTGATGTCCTACTTCCGACAACTGGCGGATGGGGAGTATCGGGAGGCGGCGTCCTATTATGGAGGCTCCTACCAGATTCTCCGGGATCAAAATCCTCCATTGGATCCCAATGACAATGCGCGGCTGTTCCAACAGGCGTGCGAAGCGAACGGATACATCTGTCTGCCCGTGGGGGAGGTTGTGGGCATCCAGGAGATCGGCTCCGGCGAATATCAGATCTCTGTGCAGTTTATAAAGCCAGAGGGCGAGGTGTTCGTTCGAGGACCCTGCTGCGGCGCCTCCGAGGAAGAAATGTCCCGGCAGTCCACCTTCGAATTTCGGGTGGCGCCCGATGCATCCGGGCAGTACAAGGTCATGGATTTGCCGGTGTACGTTCCCTGATGCGCGCACCACCGAAAAGGAAAGAACCCGGGGCCATTGGTCCCGGGTTCCTGTATAGCAAGAAGTTGATGTTTTACGGACGCACCACCTGGAGGTCGCCGGCGCCGAGTTCGACCAAAATCGTGAGTGTCGGGCCGCTGCCTTCCTGAATGTAAGTGCCGCCGCTGCGGCTGAACCCGCTCGGTGTATCTACGTTTGCCAGCGCGCCCTCCACCTCCAGCCGGGTGGAAAGGCGCTCCGGGATGACCAGCGTGATGCTGGAGAGCGCGGCGCCCACTTCAACCTCGGCTGCGCCGCTCATTTCACCCGTGAAGTCCAGGGTGAAATCGCCCGCACCGCCGGAAAATCGCATACGTCCAAAGCGAGCGTTGGCCAGCCCGGTAAGGCGGGTGGAGGCGGCGCCGGTGCTCACTCTCAACGCTTCCATATCCACCTGGTTGGGCTCCGAGAAGGAAATCTCCAGGTCGGAGGCGCCGCTGGAAATAGTGAGATCGGTCAGCGACAGTCCGCCGAGTTCGGCTCGACCTTGATAAGCCCCGCCGGCAATTTGCAGAGACATTGGGACGTCGGCCAACCTTAAATCCCACTGGTTTTCCACGTTGTTAAAAACGGACGAGAAAGGATTCTCGCCGAAGTCAAAATTGAAGTCGAAGTCATCGAAATTTTCGATGTCGCCGGAGGTGAGGCGAACAACCCCGCCGGACACCTTGGATTCGGGGGCCAACTGCTCGATATCGTAGCGGGCTGTCCCTTGCACCAACGCGCCCTCCGCACCGGGCTGAAGGTTCAGTTCGCCGGCGCCGAAGCCGATGTTCAACTGGATGGGCTCCTCCTCGGGGATGGGAATTTCAATCTCGCTGGTCATCAGCGACCCGCCATCGCCGTTGTCAGATCCCGAGTCGAAATCGGGTATGTCGATGCTGAAACTGCAGGCCAGGCTGGCAAGGGCCAGCACCAAAATATAGGTGATTGATCGATAAGATCGCATGGTTGTCTCCTCAATGCATGGTAACTATTTGAACTATACGCAGCCTTTATGCGGAGGGTTGCATCGGGCTTGCTTTTCATCCTGGTCCAGGTTGGTTAGAGCTCCATTTAACAGCGGGCAGTCAGGGGTGCTGGCCGGCCCGTTTCAGCCCGTACTCGAGGTCTGTCTGTGTCGCTCGATCCAGGGCGCGGCAAAATCGACGCAGGCGGTCTGGCGGAACAGGCGGGCGCTGGCGCTGCCGACGGGTTGGATTTGCACTTCGGCCTGTCCTTCGAAATCCGTCCCTAACTGGCTGAAGACCTGTTCGTTGAATTCGATCTCCCGGATGATTTGCCACCGGCGCTGGCCGTCGATCATCACCGGCGATCCTTGCTCGACGACTTTGGCGCCGACGGCGCGGTACTCGGCCAGGTGGAAGGAGGTGTTGGAGTCGTAACCGGCCCCCAGCAGCAGCACCCAGGCCTCCAGCTCGTAGAGGCGCGCCAGCGGCGAGCCTTCGCCCAGGCCGAACTCAAGGGAATGGCCCTCGGTGATGAAGCGGGCCTGGGGGCCGAGGGCGGTGAAGGACAGGGTGGGATGGTTGCTGCGCAGGCTGCCCGGCCAGGTTCGAAATATCTCGGGCGTCCGACCCAGGCCCCGGGTCGGCGTCAGCGCGGGGTCATAGGCCGGCATGTGCTGCCGGATCGGCTCCCACCAGGCTTTGGGGACCGGCGGGTTCTCCCATTTGGCCGGATCCGACAGGTCGCCCGAGTGGGTCGGCATGGCCAGCGTGCCCTCGGGCCCCACCCAGTCGAGCAGGGCCTGGATCAGCGCGACGGGCCCGCCGCACACCCAGCCCAGGGAGCTCAGCGAGGAATGGACCAGCACCACCGGCGCGGCGGCCAACTGGAAGCGTCCCAGGTCGGCGACCAGCGAGGTCCGGGTTTGCAGATCTTTTGAATCGCGAATGGTCTCTTCTTCGGACATAATCCGTCGCTCCACTCTATCGGCCGCATTTTAGCCGAAGGCGAAGATCAGCGGAACGAGGTGTTTCAGCGTTATGCTCGCTGGGCAGGGATCAATCGGGGCGGCGCGGCGGCTTCGAGGGGGGCGGATCAGGGTCGGTCTGCCACCAGCGCACGCCCAGATCCACCAGCAGCACCCGCAGCTCAGCTTTGCTGTGGGCCTCGAATTTCTCCAGGACGTTGCGCACGTGGGTCTTAACCGTCTCCGGCGACACCACCAGCTCGTGGGCGATCTGGTGGTTGGTGCAGCCGCGGGCAATGCGCCAGGCGACCTGCTGCTGGCGCGGCGTCAGCGATTGCAGCGCTTCAGCCGCCAGCGATTGGCGGGCTGCCTGGTCGAGCCCGCGCGCCAGCAGGACGGCGGCCAGCTCCTCGGGCCGGCGACCCCGGCTTAAGGCTGCCTGGCGCAACCGCCGGGCCAGCGCCGCCTCGAGCTCCAGCGTCATGGCGGCGTTGGCGGCCATGCTGTCTTCTGGTTGGTCGGATGGGCTGGTCTGCCCATCGAAATACAACACCCTGGCTGCACCTCCGCTGACGAGTAGGCCCCAAACGAGGTGCTTTCATTGTATAGAACAAACGTTCTGGTGTCAATCGGCTTGGCCAGGGTTTACACTCAGGATATGAGCAACAAAAGAGCACATGCGATTGTATTAACTGTGATGGTGGCGCTGCTGGCTGGCTGCGGTGTAGTGGGGCTACCGCCCGCCACAGCAACGCCGACCAGCCCGCCGACGGCTACCGAGACGCCAACCGAGGCGCCGGCCACGATCGCGCCGACCGAGCCCGGTCCGGGCGCCTCGCCCACTGCGCCGCTGGCGCGCCCCTGGGAGGCCATCGCCATCCAGCAGCCCGCCCCGGGTTCGACGGTCGCCAGCCCACTGCGGGTGGAGGGTGTGGCTGACCCGACCTTTGAGCAGCATCTGGGCCTGCGGCTGTACCGGATGACCGGCGAACTTCTGGCCGAGGGCAGCGCGATCATCGAAGCGCCCCTGGGCGAGCGGGGTCCCTTCGCCGGCGAGCTGACTTTTGAGACGGATCAGCAGGGCCCGGCGCTGCTTCAGGTGTATAACACCAGCGCCCGCGATGGGGGTCTGACCCATCTCTCTTCGGTCTCGGTGACCCTGAGCCCGTCCGGCGAGGGCCAAATCCAACAGATCGAGGTCGGGCCTGAGCAAATTGCCATCGAGGAACCGGCCGAAGGCGCCGTGCTGACGGGCGGGGTCGTCCAGGTCTCGGGCATTGGCCAGGCCAGCTTTGAGGGGACGCTGGTGGTGGAGGTGTTGAACGCGGAGGGCCAGGTGATCGGGCAGCAGCCGCTGATCGTCGACCAGCCGGAGATGGGAGAGCCCGGACCCTTCCAGGTCGAGGTATCCTATCAGGCAGATTCGGCGGGTCCGGGTCGAGTGGTGGTCTATGATCCCAGCCCTGCCTTTGATGGCATTATTCACTTGAACAGTGTAGGAGTCGAACTGCAGCCTTGAACCAGGAGGCGAGGGAATCCGAAGGTCGACTGACGCGGCTTATTGCCACGTTGGTCTTGATCCCAACCGTGCCGATGTTGTTGGCGGCGGTGGCCGCGTTGGGGCTGTTCTACCTGGCGCCGGGACGCTTCGGCGCGCTGCTGGCGCGGCTGCCGGGCGACGAGCTAATCCGGTCGGTGCTGATCTTCGCGCCGGCCATGCTCTTCGCGGTGGTCGTGCTGGCGGTGCTGTACGCCCTGGATCGGCCACCCGCCGCCGAATCCGCCCAGTTGGAGCTGGCCGAAGAAACACCCCCGGCCGGCGGCATCAATGCGGCCAAGGTGGCCACCTGGGGAATGCTGGTGCCGGGCTTGCCACTGTTGATTCTGTCGGTCGGGCTTTGGCTCTTTTCCTTCATCGCGCCCAGCCGTTTCGCGGCGCTGATCGAACCGCTGCCGGGTGATGCCTACTTGCAACTGGCATTACGGGCGGCGCCGGTGGCGCTGCTGGCGGTGGTGGTGCCGGCCGCGCTGTACCTGCTGCTGACGGGCCGTCGGGCTACCAGCGATCGTGGCGGTGGGTTGGGCCCGGCAGGGCCGGTGCGCTGGGGCGTGGCGTTGACGCTGCTGGCCACGGTGCCGCTGCTCGGATTCTCGCTGCTGGCGCTGGGGACCTTCCTGTTCTCGCCCGCGCGTTTTGATTCGATGCTGGCTCAGTTCACGCAGGAGTCTTTCTTGAGGCTGGCGCTGGTGTTCATCCCGGCCGTTTTGCTGAGTCTGGTGCTGCTGGCGGTGCTGTTTCTCTTTTACAGCAAGCCTTCCGCGCTGACGGCAGAAGAGGCCGAAGCCGGCGCCGGACTTCCCTTTGGCATTCAACGCGCGCGTGAAGGAGTGGCCATCTGGGTGCTGACCGGCGGCCTGGCCGGCAGTGCGGTGGTGGCTTTGGGCTTATTGGGCGTGACGCTATATCTGCTGATCCGCTGAGGGCTTAGCGGCGCTCCAACCGATGGACCGCGCCATCCTCATCGTCATAATCGGCTAAGAGAATCCGGCCCTGAGCATCAAGGCCGAAGGTAGTGATGCGGAAGTCCGTGTCGAAAAGCAAGCCCCCGCGCCATACGCCTTCCCGGTCTTGACGCAATCCCCAAATTCGACCTGAACAGGCATCGCCGAACAGCACGACGCCGTGCCAATCGGGCAGCTCCGGATCATACATTACCGGGCCGCCGGTGATGGCACAGCCCTGTTCGTGATCATATTCATAGATCGGCTGGACCGACTCGGGTCCCCCCGGCTGGAAGGCGACGCCCCCTTCCCAGAAGGGCCATCCGTAGTTCAAGCCCCCATTGGATCCGGCCGGTTCGAAGTTCAATTCTTCCCGCTCAAACTGGCCGACATCGGCGATATACAGATCGCCGCTGACCGGATCGAAGTTGAAGCGCCAGGGATTGCGCAGGCCATAGGCCCAGATCTCCGGCCGGCTGAGTTCGCCGCCGGCAAAGGGGTTGTCGGTGGGAACGGCATAAGGCTCACCGCCGTCCACATCCACGCGCAGGATCTTGCCAAGCAATGTCTGCAGCGACTGGGCATAATCGTTCGGATCCCCGGCGGATCCACCATCGCCGAGGCCCAGGTACAGCATTCCGTCGGGGCCGAAGGTCAGATGCCCACCGTTGTGATTGGTGTAAGGTTGCTCGACCGTAAGGATTATCTCAAGGCTTTCCCGGAGGATCCGGTCGCCCTCGGCCGACTCCTGGCCACGGGCGAAGACGGTGAAGCCGTCGAGATCCGTGTAGCTGATGAAAACGAATTTGTTCACTATGAAATCCGGGTGGAAAGCCAGCCCCAGCAGGCCTTGTTCACCGCCCTCCGTGCTGATGCGGTCGCTCAAATGAAGGTATGCTTCCGGGCTTGCATCGTCGGCCAGCAGCTGGCGGATGGTCCCACTGCGCTCGACGGCAAAGAGCCGATCGTCCGGCGAGGTTTCCAGGTCCACCGGCATGGTGAGGTTTTGATGAATCTGGCGCCAGCGCAGGCTGTTTGGGTTGGGTGGCTTCCCGACCGGCTCTGTGGGGCCGCAGCCGGCCAAGGTTAAGAGCAACACCGCCAGGCAGATCCACGGCAGTGGCAATGAAAGAGCGGCTTTAATCCGTCGGTGTGAGTCGATAGAGTCCACCATCGTGATCCAGCAGATACACCTCGCCGTTGGCATCGGTGCCGAAGGCGCTGGGGCGGAAATCGGTTTGTTGCAGCAGTTCGCTTTGCCATTGGCCGCTGTCATCCTGGATCAATCCCCACAGGTTGCCGCTGCAGTAGTCGGCGTAGAGGTAGACACCGTTCCAATCCGGCAGCGATGGGCTACGGACCACCACGCCGCCCGTGATAGAACAGCCGAACTCGTGGCTGTACTCGGCGACCGGCATCACGGTGTTGGCCCCGTCCCCTTCAAAGGGGTGGGAGGCTTCATAGAGATCCCAGCCGTAGTTCAACCCGCCGGAGGAGCCGGCCGGCTCGAAGTTGACCTCCTCCCATTGGTTCTGACCGACATCGGCGATGTAAAGGTCGCCGGTTTGCGGGTCGAAGTCGAAGCGCCAGGGGTTGCGCAAGCCGTAGTCCCAGATCTCGCTGCGAGCCTCGGCGGATTCGGCGAAGGGGTTGTCGGCCGGGATGGCGTAGCCGTCATCACCATCCACGTTGATCCGCAGGAGCTTGCCCAGCAGCGTGTCCAAACTCTGAGCGTTGCCTTGCGGGTCGCCAGCCGAGCCGCCGTCGCCGGTGCCAATGTACAGATAGCCGTCCGGGCCGAAGGCCAGCCCGCCGCCGTTGTGATTGGCGAAGGGCTGCTGGATCGTGATCAGCACCTGCTCCGAATCCGGATCGGCCACGTTCGGGTTACCGCTCAGGCTGAAGCGTGATATGCGCGTGTTTCCGCCAGAGCCGGTGTAATTGATATAGAAATACCCGTTGTCGGAGAAGTCGGGATGAAACGCCATCCCCAGCAGCCCCTGCTCCAGCCCGCTGTCCACCACGCGGTCGCGGATATCGAGAAAGGGCTCAGCCAGCAGCTGACCCTGCTGGTAAATGCCGATCAGCCCGGCTTGCTCGAGGATGAATAAACGCGCATCGTCGGCGTGCTCCAGCCCCAGCGGTTTTGAGAGTCCGGTAATCACCGGCTGCCAGTTGGCGCTGGCCGGGTCGGGCATCGAAGTGATGTCCGCCTGGTTCGCCGGCTCTGGGCTTGGGGCCGAGGTTGCAGCGGGGCTGGCGGTGGGTGAGTCCGTCGCTGGGCTGGTTGCGGCTGCGGTCGTCGCTGCAGCCGGCTCGGTGGGACTCGTGATTGCATCCTGAGTGGCGGTGAAAGGCAAAGCGCAGGCGAGGACCGCCAGGCCGACTGCGAACACGCTGATGGTTTGCTTCATTTCATCCTCTCCTCCTGAGAGCGTACAATTATAACTCTTCGCTTTGGTGCAGTCGCTTTGAAAGGACGTGGATCGAATGTTTGAAGGCTACCAGCAAGAGGTGGAGTTCGCCCAGGAAATTCTGGCGCAAGCCGCCCAGATCTGCCGGCGCGTTCAATCGCAGAGCATCCTGTCGGAATTGGAAAAAAAGGATCGCTCCCCGGTGACGGTGGCTGATTTTGCCAGCCAGGCCTGGGTGGCCGGCAAGCTCGCCGAAGTTTTCCCGAAAGATCCGGTGGTGGCGGAGGAAGATAGCCGGGAGCTGCAGCAAGAGGACAACTGGGGATTATTGGATAGCGTGGTCAGCTACCTGCAGGAGCGTCAACCGGATTTGGACTCCGAGCAGGTATGCCGCTGGATCGATCATGGCAACGCCCAGCCAGCGGAGCGGTTCTGGACCCTCGACCCCATTGACGGCACGGCGGGTTTTCTGCGTGGCGATCAGTGGGTCGTAGCGCTGGCATTGATCGAAGAGGGCCAGGTGACGATGGCAGGGCTTGCCTGTCCCCGGCTGGATCCATCGATGGCGCCCATCGAAAGCGGCGAGGGAAGCGTGATCGTGGCGGTCCGGGGTCAGGGCAGCTGGGTCACCCCCGAAAGCACCTCCGACTATCGTCGGATGCAGGTCTCCAGGCGCGATCGATCGGAGGAAGCTCGCTTGATGGGCTCGGTCGAACCTCGCCATACCGATATGGCGATGCTGGAGCTAATGCAGGCCCGGCTGGGGAGCCAGTCCGAGTTGATCAAGATGGATAGTCAAGCAAAATTCGCCATGGTGGCCGATGGCAGAGCGGATCTAATTCTGCGGCTGCTGTCACCAGACAGGCCGGACTACCAGGAGAAGATCTGGGATCAAGCCGCCGGCTCATTGATTGTGACGGAAGCAGGCGGCCAGGTCACGGACTTGAAGGGCGAACCGCTCGATTTCTCGGTGGGTGATCGTCTGAGCAAGAATGTAGGTGTGCTGGTGTCCAATGGACATCTACACCAAGAGGCGCTTTCCGCGCTGCAGGCGCTGGGCGCCGTTCCAGAAGGCTAGACCGTGAAGCGGCAGCATTGGGATGGGGTTGCGCTCGGGCTGAGCTTGCTGGCGGTTGCGTTGACCGCCTGGGTGTCGCTGCGTATCTTCGAAGGCCTGCCCCATATTGAGGACGAATTCGCCAACCTGTGGCAGGCGGAAGTGATGGCCGAGGGCGACATTCGAAGAGAGACGCCAGCGGAGCCCAAATCTTTCATTGTCCCCTTTGTCGTGGATCATGAAGGCTGGCGCTTCGGTAAGTACCCACCCGGGTGGCCGGCGCTGCTCTCGCTGGGCGTCCGAGCTGGCGCTGGCAGCTGGGTTAACCCGCTCCTGGCGGGGCTGGCCTGTTGGTTGACCTACCGATTGGCGGGCCGCTGGCTCCGGCCGGGATTGGCGCTGCTGGCTGCTGTTCTGCTTACGACATCCCCCATGTTCTTGATGCTCTCTGGCTCACTGATGTCGCACAACCTGAGCCTTGCTCTGACACTCGCATTCAGCCTTGCATGGCTGGACCTCTTCGGGGCCCATGGCAAAACGACCTCTCCGAATTGGCTGCTGGCCTTGGTAATCGGCGGCAGCCTGGGTCTGCTGGTGCTGACCCGGCCGTTGACGGCGGTCGGGGTTTCCCTTCCCTTCATTACTTATGGTTCTCTGTTGCTCTACAAAAGAGATGTGCGCTGGCACTGGCTCTTGATCTCCGCCGGGGTGACTCTGGCGGTTTCAGCGCTGCTGTTGATTTGGCAGTATGCGCTGACCGGGGATCCTCTCCACAACCCTTACACGCTTTGGTGGGAGTACGATCGGCTGGGTTTTGGGCCTGATATTGGAATGTTGGATGGCGGCCACAATCTAGGTCAGGCCTGGATTAACACCCACTTCAGCCTGCGCGCAGGCATGCACGATGCCTTCGGTTGGCCCTTCTTATCCTGGCTGTTCCTTCCATTAGGATTGTTGGTGTTGCTGCCCAAGCCCAATGCCAGGCCGGTGATCGCGATGGTCCCCCTTTTGATCCTGGCTTACGGTTTTTATTGGATCGGTTCCTGGCTGCTCGGCCCGCGTTATTACTATGAGGCGCTGCCGGCATTGGCCGTGATAAGCGCTGCCGGCGCCGGCTGGTTGGGGACCTGGCTGAAAGGGATGAAGGGCGTAGCCTGGCGGCGGTTGGGAGCCGTCGCCCTGCTCGCCTTCCTATTGGCAGCCAACTTGATCTTTTACTTGCCAGCTCGGGTTGGCGGGATGCATGGCCTCTACGGAATCGAGCGACAGCCGCTGGCGGCGATTAAAAGTGCCGGCCTGGGACAGTCTTTGATCATCGTACATGCCGATCATTGGAGCGACTACGCCAATCTGTTGCTGCTGCGCCCCCCCTTCGCGGATAGCTCCATCCAGGTAGCCTGGTCGCGTGGCCCCGGCCCCGACGCACAGGTCGCGGAGCTTTTCCAGGGCTACGATCTCTACCATTACTTTGACAACCGCCCGGGCGTTTTGCACAAGGTGATGGACTAACCTCAGCGTTGATAGCAGGCGGGCGGAGGTTGCCGTTGCATGTGGCGCCAGCGCTTGTCACTGCGTTAAGATGGTCGACTATTTCGGCGGGCGGTCAAATTCTGTGGATGAGAAACTTTCAGCGGGCGACATAGCCGCCATCGACCAGGTGGGCGCTGCCGGTAACAAAGGAAGCTTCCTCTGAGCACAGCCATGTGACCAAATTGGCCACTTCTTCGGGTTGTCCCAGCCGACCCATGGGGTGCAGTC
>JBKHKF010000235.1:0-4954 GCA_046537745.1 Anaerolineales bacterium
TGTCATAGCTGCCCTCGCCCAGGTATGGGAGATCAGCGGGCACTTGTGCGGCAAGCGTCTCCAACCTTTTCTCCCCGAACTGGTCGAGGTGCTGGAACGTCATGGAGAACTGCATCTGGCCTCCGATGTCCGAGAGAAACTCCTTCCGATGAGCGCGGCCACGATCGATCGGCGCCTAGCACGGGTTCGCAAGCGACTGCCGATCCACGGGCGAACGACGAGCAAGCCCGGGCCGCTGCTCAAGTCCGCCATTCCCATTCGCACCTATGCCGACTGGGATGATGCCCTGCCGGGCTTTCTGGAGATCGATCTGGTCGCACACTGCGGTGAAACCACGGCCGGCGAGTACCTGCATACGCTCTCGGCGGTCGACATCGACACCCGCTGGTACGAACCGGTGGCGCTGCCCAATCGGGGTCGGGAAGCTACCCTCGAAGGCGTCAAGCTCATGCGCCGCCGGCTGCCCTTCCCCCTGCTCGGCCTGGACAGCGACACCGGGGGTGAATTCATCAATCGCCACCTGTATCATTACTGCGAAACGAAACAGATCACCTTCACGCGATCAAGACCGTACAAGAAGAACGATCAGGCCCATGTGGAGCAGAAGAACTGGACGCCGATTCGCCAGACGATCGGCTATGCCCGCTACGAGAGCGCACACGCCTTCGATCTCCTGCAAGCGATCTACATCGATCTTCGAGTGTTAGTGAACTTCTTCCAACCGGTCATGAAGCTCGAGAGCAAAACCCGGGTTGGCAGTCGGGTGTGGAAGAAATACGATGAGGTTCAAACTCCCTACCGACGAGTCCTGGCTTCCAAGCATGTGTCGCAAGATGTCAGAGACCAGCTGACGGATCTCTACCTGACGCTTAACCCGGTTCAGCTCCGTGAGCGGATGACCATGAATCTCCACAAATTGTGGAACCTAGCACGGTAAGAATCCGCGATGAGGCAACGAATAGCCTTCAGTCAGATTTTCTATTGAGGCAACACGGCGGCAACAGCTGCCTTTGAAGTTAAAAGAAAAGGCCCGTGACCTCCCGGCCAGGGGCTGTGTATTTTGCTTATTTTCAGTGGTTCAGGCTGCGGCTTTCAAGGCCGGTCTGAATTTGTAGCCATAGACCAGCAGTCCGTGCTCGCCTTCAGCCTTCAGCCTGCGGGTGACCATTTCCACCGGCATGCCAATTTTCAGGGAGGTATGGCCGACATCCGTGATCTGGGCTGTCACCATGGGGCCTTCTTCCAGCTGGACAAGCGCAACGGTGTAAGGCGTAAAACTTTCAAAACCGGCTGGTGCATCGGTGACGGTGGTGAAGGAGTAGAGGGTCCCTTGCCCACTGAAGTCGTAGATGGTGCGGGCATCTTTGCCGCAATCAGGGCAGACATCCCGGGGCGGGAAAATTTTGGAATCGCAGTGTGGGCACACCTCGCCAGTGAGCCCGTAGCGCTGCTGTCGCAATCTCCAATGTCGGGAAACGTCCATGCTTCACCTCAAAAAACGTGCCTTTTCCAAAATTCCCGAATAGTGTAGGCGGGAAAAGCTATCAGGACCTATCAGAACCGGATTTCAGCCTGAAATACCGTCCAAAAACACTTTGTACGTACTAAACGCGCTGCAAAATGTGGGTAGCGCAGCTGGCACCCAACCCACCGAGGGACTGCGCTAATGCCGCCTTTGCGCCTTCAATCTGGTTTTCGTTGGCTCTGCCCTGGAGCTGCAAGGCCGCTTCGGCCACCTGGTAAACCCCGGTAGCCCCACCCACGTCGCCCCGGGCTTTGGAACCGCCGAAGGTCAGGATGGGCAGGCGGCCGTCTTGAGCCAGGCTGCCGTCGGCGGCGAGACGCCAACCCTGCCCGGCGTCGGCGAATCCGCTGGATTCGAGCGACAGCGCGGCGGTGATACTGAATAGATCGTGAATTTCGAGGAGATCGATTTGATCCGGGCTCACCCCGGCTCGGCCCAGGGCCAGCTCGACGGTTTCGGCGGCAGCGGCAAAGTGCAGCGGGTTTGACCGGTCGTGAAGCGACAGCGCCGAGATGGCCGCAGCTGATCCCGCCATCCGCACCGCCGGGTAGGGGGTGGGCTCAGGCATCATATCTCTTCGGAGCAGGATTATCGCCGCCGCTCCATCGGCGGTGGGCGCAGCGTCGAACATGCCCAGGGGCTCACTGACCATGCCGGCTTTGGCGTAAAGCTCGGGCTTGAGCGCTCTTCGATACATGGCCAGCGGGTTGGAGACTGCATTCTCATGCGCGATCATGCTGAAGCCGGCCAAAGCGTCGTCCGGCGCTTCGTATTGGTGCAGATAGCGCTGCATCAGCATGGCCGCCTGGGAGCCCAGAGTCAGCCCGTGGACCGCCTCGTAGTCCGTGTCGCTGGCGGCCATGATGGCCCGCTCGACTTCCGAGGTGATACGGTCGGAAACTTTCTCGACGCCCACAACCATGGCGGCGTCGATCTCGCCGGAACGGACCGCCAGGTATGCCTGCCGAAGCGCGGCGCCGCCGGAGGCGCCCGCTGCCTCCACAGTGTGAGCCTCCACGCCGTGCAAACCGGCGAAGTCGGCCAGCAGCGCTCCGAGATGTCCCTGGCCGAGCAGCGGAGCGCTCAGCATGTTGGCGACATACAGCGCCTGCGGCCGGATCCCGCCGGCCTCCTGGCGAGCCTGCTCAATGGCCTGGTAGGCCAAATCCCTCAAGGAAAGCTCCCAGTGCTCTCCAACAGGTGTCATTCCGATACCGGCAATCAGGATGTCTTCAGTCATCGTTGGTTTGTCACTCCGTCACGATCTTGCCACGATAGCGGGCATAGGTTGCGTAGTCGATTTCCACGCGTCGGGCGATGTAATCCTCGGTTTTGGGAGCCAATCCCTGCCGCTGGTTGATGGATTTTTGCACCACCAGGCTGAAAGCGTCGGAGCCGGCGCCGGAGCCGTAGGAGACCAGCAGGATGCGCTCGCCCGGCTGTGCCACATCCAGAATGGCGGTGAGGCCGATCATGGCTGATCCGGCGTAGGTATTGCCAATTCGAGGTACCAGCAGACCGGTTTCAATTTGCTCGTGGGTAAACCCGAGCGACTTGGCAGCCCGTTGCGGAAACTTGGTGTTGGGTTGGTGGAAGACCGCGTAGCGGTAATCCTCCGGCTGGCTGTCCAGGGATTCCATGAGCGCGCGGGCAGCTTCGTCGATATGTTTGAAATAAGCCGGCTTGCCGGTGAAGCGCTCACCATGCTGCGGATAAGTGGCGCCGGCGCGCCGCCAGAAGTCGGGGGTGTCGGTGCTGAAAGAATAGGAGGCTTCAATGGAAGCAAGCGATTCTTCCGTTGGCCCCATCAAGAAGGCCGCGCCGCCCGCGCTGGCTGTGTATTCCAACGCGTCTCCAGGTCGGCCCTGGGCGGTGTCCATGCCAATGGCCAGCGCGTAGCGGGCCATTGAAGAACCGATGAAGCCAATGCTCGCCTGCATCGCCTCGGTGCCGGCCTTGCAGGCAAATTCCCAATCCGCCGCCTGGGTGTGGGGCGTGGCGCCGATGGCCTCAGCCACCACCGTCGAGGTGGGCTTGACGGCATAGGGATGGGATTCGGAACCCACCCAGACCGCGCGGATCTGGCTGGGGTCGATCTCGGCTCGGGCTAATGCATTGCGGGCTGCCTCGATGGACATGGTGATCACATCCTCATCCAGCCCCGGAACCGATTTTTCCTCGATGGGGAGACCTCCGCTGCCGCCGCGCCAGATGCGAGCCACCTCGCTCGCCGGTAAGCGGTACTGCGGTACATAGGCTCCATAGCCGACGATCCCGACTTCCTTATCAGAGCGAAGCAAAATGCCGCTTTGTGAGTCTGTCATACTAAATCAGCCTCAACTTCCATTATTCATTTGCTCAAGGAGCGCTTCCGCCCGGTCGGGGCGGATGGCGCCCTCCTGAACCATTTGTCGGGCGATCTGCTCGATTTGGTCCCCCTCGGCGCCTGCTGCCACAGCCACCTGCCGTGCATGCAAAGCCATGTGGCCTCGCTGAATGCCCTCGGTGGCCAGCGCTCGCAGTGCGGCCAGATTCTGGGCCAGGCCGACGGAGACGATGACCTCCGCCAGTTCCTGTGCACCCGAGACGCCCATCAGGCGCAAGCATGCCTTCGCCGTGGGATGAACCCGGGTGGCGCCGCCGACGGTACCCACCGCCATGGGCATCTCAAGCTCGCCGCGCAGGTCGCCGACTTCGTCCGACCACCAGCGGGAGAGGGAGCTGTACCTGCCCTGACGGGCCGCATAGGCATGGGCGCCCGCTTCTATGGCGCGCCAGTCGTTACCGGTGGCGATGACCACGGCATCGACGCCGTTCATGATCCCCTTGTTGTGGGTGGCGGCTCGATATGGATCTGCCTCGGCGAAGGCCCAGGCTTCCACGATCCCGTCGCGCACTTCCTCACCCGAAAAATTGCGAAAGGCCAGTGCGCTTACCGGAATGCGGCAGCTGGCCCGCGCCAGTCGGCGGTCGGCCAGATTGGACAGGATGCGGAGGTGGGCTCTGCCCCCGGTGATGGATTCCACTTCCGGAGCTAACCGCTCCACTGCCGTGTTGACGGTGTTCGCGCCCATGGCGTCCCGCGTGTCCAGCACCACATGGAGCACCAGCATGGGACCCACTTCTGTGGATTGAAAGAGCCGGATTTCAAGGTCTCGCGCTCCGCCTCCCAAATCGCGAATGACCGGATCGACGTCATTAGCCAGGGCCAGCAGCGCTTCACGTTTGGCTAGCAGGGATGCCTTGGCTGCTTCCAGATCCTCCAGTTCGAGCACCTGCAGCTGGCCGATCATTTGGGGTGGGTCGGTCTCGGCCTGGAAACCGCCACCTTCCCGGGCCAACTTGGCCATAAAGGAGGCGCCAGCTACGACCGAAGGCTCCTCGACGGCCATGGGGACCAGAACATCCTCCCCGTTCACTTGAAAGTTA
>JBKHKF010000236.1:0-4939 GCA_046537745.1 Anaerolineales bacterium
GGCATAGATTGACGCGCCGGCACCGGTTCACGAAAGCTCAAGGTAAATATAGCTGCTTTAGGAAAAAGATCGCAGGATACTGCTAACTACTGATCATAGCGGAGCACATCTTCGATTTCGCTGAAGGATGCCCGCGAAGTCAAATCCAGGCTGAGCGGCGTTACCGCAACATGCTTTAGAACCCGCACAGCGTGGGCATCCGAGCCCGGCGTCAGGCTCGAGAAATCCGAGATGATTTGATATCTCAGCGTCGCCGGCTGGTCCAAGGACTTCCGGTCCGGCTTCTGGGGAATATAGTATCTCTTTGATTCTAGGAAGCAGAGCTCCCAGGGAGTTTCCTTCGTGGCCTCGGCTGGGACATCTACCTTCAGAACATCAACATCTGCGGGAAGTTCCTTCTCCATCAACAGCTTGGCAAAATAGCGCGCGAAGTGGCCAGCCACTCGAAAGTCAACATCTTCTGAGTGCGTCAGATGCAGTCCCTCATCCACCTCCATTGATATGGCCAGCGAGGGAATGCCGTAGGAAGCTCCTTCCAGAGCAGCACCGACCGTCCCTGAGATCGTCACGCTCAGCGTGACGTTTTCTCCGTAATTGATTCCCGCCACAACCAGATCTGGCGGATGTTCCATCAACTCCATCATCCCGTGCTGCACTGCCTGAGCCGGTGTTCCGCCGACTGAAAACACCTCCCATTCCATGCCCCCGACCTGGACCTTCTCTTTGTGAATAGCTCCGTCCGAGGTTGGCGGCAGGCTCCGGCTGGTGCTTGAGGATTGCTCACGCGGTGCAGCCACCGTGACGAATCCCAGCTCCGACAGGGCCTCAGCCGCCGTCCACAATCCGGGCGAACGAATTCCATCATCATTGCTCAACAGAATCTGAGCCTGATTATCCTTGCTCATAAACACTCCATATCATAACTACGTATCTTGAAAAAATTATTCGCAACAGCAATGGCAGATGCCCGTTATCCTTTTGGCCCTCCAAATTGAACGAACAATGGTCCGTTGCCACAACATGAAGCTCGCCTTGCCGAAGCGACATCCAGAGTTGCTCTTGGTCCTGTTCCGTGCGCAGCGGTGAAGAACAGACAAACTTAGCCCCGCCAAAACCCGGCTCATTGTAGGTCACTTGTGTCAGCAGCAGGTAGCGGGCAGGTTTCGCCCATGGCCACCTGGCGCTCTCTTCTCGCCCGCGCAATCGCCCTGGCTCCACCTGCCGTCGAAACATGCACAAAATAGACTTAGGCCCGAACCGCCTCGTTCAGCGCCAGCACCCGCTGGATCGCTTCCACCTCCGCGATCGACGGTCGACTCCTGGGATAAGAAGCCGGGGAATCCTTTGCGGCCTCCAGCATCTTCTCCGCCCACGCTGAAACGATGGCATCGCTCTCCGCGTGGATGATTGGCAATCCGCCAATCGAAGACACGGCTTCCAACAGGTCCAGCAGTGAGCGGTCGTCGAGCCGGAAGCCTTCATAGGTTGTGTACATTTTGAAGGAAGTCATCCCCGCCTCGAATACCGAGGGAAGCTGCTGCACGATCTCGGGTCCGGCGGAGGTCAAGGTCATGTGCAACGAGAAATCGATGGCGGCTTTTTGCTCGGCCAGCCATCGACGATCTCGAAAAGCCTCAACCAGATACTGCCCAGGAGCCGGCTCAACGAAATCGATGAGCGTGGTCGTTCCGCCGATTAACGCCGCCTGGGTGCCGCTGCCACAATCGTCGCTCGACCTGGTCTCACCCAACGGCATATCCAGATGCACGTGGGGGTCAACCGCGCCGGGCAACATTTACTTGCCGTCGATCGACTGATGCTCGCGCCCCTCCAGCGATTGACCGATGGCTGCGATGGTGGAACGCTGAATGGCCAGATCGGCCTGAAGGGGGCCTGCCGCCGTGAATGCCCGGCCCCCTTTGAGCACCAAGTCATAGCTCATGCCGGTTACCTTGGATCCTATTTCGCCTGGTTGAAGCGCAGGCCAGGCCGCGGTCGATCCCGGACTGCCCTGCCGCTATTCGGAACCCACTCCGGCCTTCGCCAACTGCTTCCACACTCGATCGGGGGTGAAGGGCAGCTCCCGAATGCGAAGTCCGCACGCATGGTCGATGGCATTGGCTACAGCCGGCGCCACACCGTCCATCGGGATTTCGGCCACAGCCTTCGCGCCGTAGGGGCCGTTGGGTTCGTAGGACGGAACCAGGATAGCCGTGATTTTCGGCATCTCATCCGCCTGGAAGATCCGGTAATCGCCAAATCGTGTGTTGATGACTCGGCCGCTCTCGTCATAGGCCATCTCTTCGCTGACGGCATAGCCCAACGCTTGCGCCAGACCACCTTCAACCTGGCCCGTGGCGGTTTGTGGGTTGATGGGCGTGCCACAATCCACCGCCATCACCAAATCCTTCACCTCCACTGCACCGGTTTCAATGTCCAGCTCGATCTCGGCAAACTGGGCGGCGAAGGGCGGCGGCGACACATCGGAAACATGCGAAGCGGTGGCCATGATCTGGCGCTGATCCTGTTCATGAAGCGAGCTCAGCGCGATCTCCTCCAGACTCACACTCTTGCCGCCCGGCGCCAGCACGTGGCGCTCTGAAAGGTACATGCTTTCCTTGTCCATCTCGAGCATCAGGGCGGCTCGCTCGAAGATCTGGTCTCGGACCTGTTCGGCCGCTTTCATTACGGCACCACCGGAGATGTAGGTGGTGCTGGAGGCGTAGGCACCGGTGTCGAAAGGTGTGAAGTCGGTGTCTGAGGAGTAGATGATCACGTCCTCCAACGGCACACCCAGGGTCTCCGCCGCGATTTGTGCCAGCACCGTATCCGAGCCGGTACCCAAATCGGTCGCGCCGACCAGCAGGTTGAAGCTGCCATCGTCGTTCATTTTCAGGCTTGCAGCCCCCATGTCCAATCCAGCGATAGCCGTGCCGTGCATCGCCACAGCGAAGCCGAGGCCCCGCCGGATGTGTGGCCGCTCCGGATCGATGCGCCAATCCGGGTCTTGTTTCCGGTCCCACCGGATGGCAGCCGCACCCTGGCTGACACATTCCGCCAGGGCGGTGCTGTGCACGGTCTGGGCGGTGATATGGTCACCTTCACCCAGCGAAGCCGTGATGGCAATGGGGTCACCCACTTCCAGTGAGTTTTGCATGCGGAATTCAACGCTGTCCAGGGCCAGGTCCTTGGCAATTTCCTCCATCAAGGATTCCAGTGCGAACTCAGCCTGGGGGGCGCCGTAGCCTCTGAACGCACCCGGCGTAGGCCGATTCGTGTACACGATTTCGCCGACAAAGCGCAAATCGTCGCATTTGTAGGTCGCCAGGCCACGCAGGCCGGTGACCCCGCAGACCGTCATTCCGTGAGTGCCAAAGGCGCCGGAGTCCTCGATGACGTGAAGATCCAAGGCGTTGAGCTTGCCATCGCTGGAAACACCGGCTCGATACTTCAGGGTTTGAGGGTGACGCGATCGGGCGCTGGTGAATTCCTGCTCACGCGTGTACTCAAAGCGAACCGGCCGGTCCGTCGCCAGCGTGAGATGGGCGCACAGATCTTCGATAAGCATCTCCTGCTTGCCGCCGAAGCCGCCGCCCAAGCGAGGTTTCACCACCCTGATTTGACGAGGCTCAAGGCCAAGAAGCGGAGCCACCATCCGGCGCACGTGGAAGGGAACCTGGGTGCTCGTCCGGATCACAAGACGATCATCCTCATCCCAGTAGGTCACCACAATATGCGGCTCGATCGAGGACTGCTGCACCTGATGAACCTTGTAGGTTCGTTCATAGACGTGGTCGGATTCCGCCAACGCTTTCTCCACATCGCCGACACTGGTTTCCATGCGCACCGCCAGGTTGCGCTCCGCGTCCTCTATGCCAACGGCATCCTCCTCATCGTGAATGATGGGTGCGCCCTCCGCCATGGCATCCTCAGGCGTGAACACGGCCGGCAGCACCTCGTAGTCAACACTGATCCGGTCGAGCGCCTTCCAGGCCAGCTCGGCCGTCTCAGCGGCCACCACAGCCACCCTGTCGCCGACATGGCGGACCTTATTGTCAAGGCTCACTTGATCCCATGGATGCGGGTTGGGATAGGACTGCCCTCCGGAAGCGTAAATCACTCGAGGAACGTCCTTGTATGTCAGCACCGCCTCCACGCCAGGCATTGCGAGCGCCTCGGAAACGTCGATATCGCGAATCCGGGCATGAGCGTGGGGACTGGTCAGCATAGCCGCATGAAGCATGCCGGGCAGGTCGATATCGTCGGCAAACACCGGCCGGCCCTTGACCAGTTTCACCGCATCTACTTTTGGCTTGGGATGTGCCACGATCTTGGTTGATTCGGAAGCGTCGGTCAGCGGCTTGCGGGTTTCAACCTGGGTTTCAGTTTGGGTTCCGCCGCCTCCAGGCGGGCTGCTGTCCTGCTCCTCCACTGGCCAATCAAAGAATTCCAGTGGCAAGGGGATACCTTCCGAGTCATAAGGAGTGAGCTGTTCTCCGCGTTTGTAGGCCGCCGCCCGCAGCATGGCTTCGATAGGCTTGACATAGCCCGTGCATCGGCACAGCACTCCACTGAGTGCCTGGCGGCACTGTTCCTCCGTTGGATTATCCGTTTCCTCCAGCAGTTCCTGAGTGGCCAGGATCATAGCCGGCGTGCAATAACCGCACTGAATGGCCCCCGTCTCGACAAATGCTCGCTGGATCGGATCCAGTTCATGGCGAGCCGATAAGCCCTCGACCGTTTCAATGTGTTTGCCCTCCGCAGCCTCCGCCGGCAGCACACAAGTCGGTACCAGCGCGCCGTCCATCAACACGCTGCAGGCACCGCATTCGCCCGTTTCGCAGCCGTGCTTGACACTCCAGATTTCATGACGGCGCAGCGCCTGCATCAAATTTTCACCGGGGCGCGGCGAAATCTCAAATTTCTCACCGTTCAATTC
>JBKHKF010000008.1:0-19217 GCA_046537745.1 Anaerolineales bacterium
ACTTTGCATAATCCAAGCCATCTCGAAGATTGTGGGCGTCTTGCAGGTAAAGTGCGACTCGATTGAGGGTCATTGTTCACTCCCGATGGTCATCAGTTGGCTCGTTTGAAGCTCCTGCTCCAGCAGCTTCAAATCCTCCGGATTGTCCACATCCAATTCAAAGGACGGCAGGTGGCAGATTTCCAGCCGCGCACCTGCTTTTTCCGCGCGCTCCTTATGCCGGATGAGGCTGTCCGGTCCGAAATCGTATTCTATCAAACCGGGCGGCGCCGAAAGCAAGGCATTCGTGCCGGTTCCGTGACGGTCCGGCGCCACCACAATCACCGGCGGGTCCACTGCTTGTGCGATCAAGCGCTCGATATCCGATTCGGAGATCAACGGCAGGTCCGCCGGCAAGATCAGAACTCCTGAAACTCCATATCCTTTGGCCACGACCGTCGCCCGCACCAGTGCGCGGTTCAGCTCTGGCGTGCCGCGCTCCATCACGGTTCGCGCGTCGTGATCCCGGGCCAAGGCCAGGGCTTTGGGATCTCTCGATACCACCAGAGTGTGCTCCACATTGGGCACTGTGTTGAGCACATCCTGTGTTCGCAACAGCAGCCGCTGGCTTAATTCCGCTCGTTCATCATCGGAAAGCACCGGCGAAAGCCTGGATTTGCCTCGCCGCAGCGGTTTAACAGGGACGATCGCCCAAATGGTCATCAAGATACCTCAATTCGAAGCTCGGCCGCGAAGGTCAGAACCTGCTTGGCCAGCGTTTTTCTCTCTTGTTTGTTTGTCATCACAGTTGGCAGCACCTTTGGAATAACCCCCAGTCTCGAAATTGGCTCCAGTTGTTCCTTATCTTGTTCATCAATTACAAAAGCAGTCAATATGTCATCATAATGGTTAGCCACCGCTTTAGCCGATGGCTCAATACCCAGCTCCCGATACATCTTAGCAGCCGGCCCCTTCAGCGCCTCGCCGTCGATGATGGGAGTCACCCCCAGCACGATACTTTGCTTAAGAGCATCCCGCACTCCCGGCAACGCCAGGATTGGATCCAGGCTCACCCAGGGATTAGAGGGGCACATGACAACCAGGTCCGCCTCTTCAATCGCGGTCAAAACGCCTGGTGCCGGTTTGGCTTCTTCTATCCCGTGAAATTGAAACTCCTTCACTTTAGGTTCGCAACGTCGGGCGACAAAGTACTCTTGAAATGGAAGTGTGCCCTCATCACTGATCACCTGGGTGCGCACGGGCTCATCGGACATAGGCACAATGCGGGCCCGAACGCCCAGTGATTCACTCAGAGACCTGGTGACCTCACTCAAGGTCTTGCCGGCGTTAAGCTCCTGGGTTCGGACCAGATGCAGGCCGATATCCTTATCCCCCAAACGAAACCACGTGGGTCCACCCAGCTTCTCGATGGTCTCCATGGCCTGCCAGGTTTCGCCCGAGCGGCCCCAGCCTCGGCTGCGGCTGGCAACACCGGCCAGCGTATATAGAACCGTATCCAAATCCGGCGATATCTGAAGCCCAAGGTGTTCGAAATCATCGGCGGTGTTCACGATGATCGTAAGGTTCTCCGGCGGGAGATTTTGGTAAAGGCCGTCAGCCAATTTGGCTCCACCGACGCCGCCTGCCAGCGCAGCAACTCTCAACGCCACAGCGTCACCTCTTCCAGGGGTTTGCGCCCCCGGTCATGGCCGGTTTCCGCGGGCCAGCCCATGATAATCACACCCTCCGCCTGCCATCCATCCGGAAGCTGCAATTCACTACGGACGATCTCGGGAACAAAGAGCGGTGCGCACACCCAACACGCGCCGAGCCCTTCGGCGTGCGCAGCCAGCAGAATCTGTCCACCCGCGAGCGCGACACTCTGAATGGCCATGGTACGTTCGGCCGCCTGCCTGCGCTCATCGGGATACGGATCCATATCCTCCATAGTCCGACACAACAGGATGGCCATGGGGGGTTCGGTCAGACGCTCATAACCCCGCGTGACCAGTTCCTCGATTCGCTCCTCCGGCAAGCCATCCGCCATCAGATCCTGCCGGAACTTGTGCGCCATGGACTGGGCTAACCGATCGCGCGATTGTCCTTTGGGCAGCACCACAAAACGCCATGGCTGGCGATTGTGGGCCGAGGGCGCCTGACAGGCCGTCCGCAAGATCCTTTCCACCAGTTCCTTCGGCACAGGTTCGTCGGTGAATCGCCGAATAGACTGGCGGGCGGCTGCTAGCTTATGGAAGGCGCCGGCGAGTTTCGCCTCAGCTGGCATGAACAGCGTGGGGTTCCACCAGGTAGATTACGCGCACCTGACCTTCAGGCACATCGTATTCAGCCTTACCGCGGTATTTTCCCGCCAGGTGGGCAATGTGTTCTTCAGCGCCCTCCTCACTTTCTTCCACCACGCGGCCGCGAACAAGGAGATACCGATAGGGATCCTCCGGATCCATCATGGTCAATGCGACCTCAGGACGGGCCTGGATATTCCGATCCTTCACCCGGCCACGGGCGGTGTTGAAGCGGATGTAATCGCCCTTCATGTCAAACCAGATAGGGGATGCCTGAGGCGACCCATCATCCATGACAGTTGATAACACCGCGTATGTCCACTTTTCGTCGGAAACTAAATCACGATGACTGGCGGGGATTGTTTCAGTCATTTTCTCTCCTGAATTCAACGCTTCTACCGATGGAAACTTGTTCTTTCACTCCGGCCGTCGCACATATGCATCGGCCGCAGGTCTTCCCATTCTAACGGTCACAACACTTTGGTCATCTCAGCGAAACAAATCCTCCTCCTCGGGTCGGATGAGTTCTTGCAGGCGGCTCGGCCGCAGTGGATATGGTAAGCCACGAATGTGTACCACCGGCTGGGCTTCATCCGCCTGCCCCATCAAGATCGAAGCGGCGCTGCTCAGTTCGTCGGCCAGGCCGACCTCGGTAATCTGCAGCTTCCGCTGATAGAGATCGGGTTTGCCGCGCAAATCCACCAGGGCCGGCACTCCGGCCACTCCGATGGCCACGCCGACGGTGCCCAGGCGCCAGGCCCGTCCGTGGGAGTCGGCGATGATCACACCAATCTCCGCGCCCGTCGCCTCAGACAGAGCCGCCCGCAGCTGCTCGGCCGAACGATCCGGATCCTCGGGCAATAATAAGACCTGATCCTCGTCCCCCTGGATATTGGATTGATCGATGCCAGCGTTGGCGCAGACAAAACCGTTGCGGTGTTCTACCACGATCAGCCCTGGCCGGGTTCGCAGGATCTGACGGCTTTCCCGGAAAATCAATTCAACCACCCGGGGATCCTTCTTCACCTCCCGGGCGAGCTTGGCAGCCCGTGGCGAAGGAAGGATATTCTCCAGCTTTACCAGACGGCCCTCAGCTTTCGAAATGACTTTTTGAGCGACGACAATCACATCGCCAGAAGCCAGCTCCAATCCCGCCCGATCTATCCCCTGGAGGATCAGTTCCGGCAGCGGATCACCGGCGCCGATCATGGGAATTCCGGGTAGCGCAGTGAGTAGGAGTTGGCCCTTCATGCGGATTAGTCCACAGCCTCCCGCTGCTCCCCCGTGATCCGGATTCCTGCATGCTTAATGCCGTATTTCTTGTTGATGCCGAGCAAAATCGGAGTCAGGCCCTCGACCACAACCGCGTTTTCCAAAGGACCCGCATCCCATCCCACCAAGCCAGCCGCCTCCACCAGCTGCAGCGTCTGCTCGCGCGAATCTTCGTCTTCACCACAAACCAGTACATCGCACGGGACCGGCCCGTCCTCGCGCAGATGCACGTGGGAGACATTCTGGAAGGCGGCTGTCACCCGGACTTGATCCCCAAGAATGGCCTTGGCCTCCTGGGCCGCGCTGCCTCCATCGGGTTGGTCCAGCACCGCCAGCGCCTTCGGATTAATCGGCACCGTCACATCCACCAGGATCTTTCCCGCCAACGGCTCGCTCAAATCCTCGAGCGTTGATTTATGTGCCTTGTACGGGACCGTCAAAACTGCGATATCGCAGCGAGAGGCCGCCTCTTCGTTGCCGGCTCCTTGAACCATTTCGCTGCCCAGGCGCTCGTTGAGCTCGGCCGCAATCCCTTCCGCCTTGGGCGGCGTCCGGGAGCCAATGATCACGTGATAGCCGGCTCTCGCCCAGCGATAAGCCAATCCCTGGCCCTCTTTGCCGGTGCCTCCAAGTATCGCCAGAGTCAAGATCATGCGTTCAGTCATAATTTCTCCTATTTAGTTCCCCAAAGCCGGAGGCTCATCCGCCGGCACATAGTCGGGGTATCGATCCCAAACTTGAGCCGCCAACTCCCTGGACTTAGCCGTGATCTCGGCTTCATCCAGAGTCAGCAGTTCGCGATCCCGCATCAGCACCTCACCGGCGACAATAGTGCTGGTGACCATGGACGCCTGAAACCCAAACACAATGTGCCACGGCAAATTTCCGCCGTTCAGCGGAGTTGTCGGGTGATAATCGACCAGGATCAAATCAGCGTAAGCCCCTTCTTCGATGGTGCCGATGGGCCCGTCGGCAAAGAATTGGCCCGCCAGTTCGGCGTTGTTATAGATAGCCATCTGAGCCAGCTTGTCTGCGCCAAGCCGGCGCGGATCCCGATGCCACACTTTGTGCAGCAGGTATGCGGTCTTCCATTCCTCCCACATCGCGTTGGAGAATCCATCGTTGCCCAGACAAACCGGGATTCCCAAACGCAGCATAGCTTCGACCTCAGCCACGCCGACACCGTTGTTCATGTTTGATCTCGGCTGATGACTCAGGTAGGAGCCGCGCTCGAGAATCTTGGCCATCTCGGCCGCGTCAATGTGAACACCATGAGCCAGAATTGTGTTCTGATTAAGAATGCCGAAATCATCGAGCCGATCGATGACCCGTTGGCCACTGCGGGCCAGGCTGTCGTACTCATCCGCTTCATGCTCAGCCACATGGATGTGGAAGGCGGCGTCCGGAGGGGCCAACTCGCGGCAGGTGGCCAGGGTTTCATCGCTCAAACTCAGGGATGCGTGCAGGCCAAAGGCCGCCGCCACCCTACCTCCAGCCACCGGTTTACGGCAACGCTCCAAGAAGCGGAGATTCTCCTCGATGCCCGCCTGGGCTTTCTCGGGTCCATCTCGATCCGTCACCTCATAGCAGAGCACGGAACGAAGGCCCGCTTGATCGACCGCCTTCGCCAGCGCGTCCAGCGACCCCTTAATAGCGTTGGGTGAGGCATGGTGATCGATCAACGTGGTCGTACCGTGCTTAACGGCATCAACCAGGCAAACCAGCGCGGAGTAGCGGACAGCTTCCTCATCCAGCGCTTTGTCCAGCGGCCACCACAGCTTGTTCAGGATTTCCGGGAAATCTCGGGGCGGTCGTCCCGGGATGCTCATCCCCCGGGCGAAAGCGCCATAGTAATGGGTGTGAGCGCAGATATTGCCCGGCATGACATACTGTCCGCCGGCGTCCAGCCGATCCTCCTCCGGAAATTCCTCCAGCAAGTCGGCCGAGGGGCCCACCTTCCGGATCAATCCGTCCCGGATAAGAACCGCGGCGTCGTCGATGATTTCGTTTTCGTCAGCCCATGTGATCAGGCGGCCGTTGGTGATGAGCATCTATGCATCCTTAATCCGTGGGGGTTCGGCATAAGCGGAAGGGAGGCGGATGTTTGCCGCCTTGCTTGAAGCCTGGCTTTGCAGAAATTGACTGTATCTAGCATGTGGCAACAAGGCCAAAGTTCTACCGAGGCTCAAGTGGATGGAAGGGCGCGTGCCACCCAGGTCAAGGCGGTTGGCGCCGTATGCCGGGTCAATTTTAGCATGGCCATCATGCCCACTCAATCAAGCCTTCTTCCTATGGGTGGGCGCTTGGCCTACGTTTTATCGATGATCAGAGCCAATAGGGCTCCGCCCTGCGCTCCAAAAAGCGTCCACCCCCGGGACGACCGAACCATTCACCATTGCGTACGATGAGCTCCCCCCGCAAATAGACCGCCTGCGGATACCCGACAAGCTCCCATGCTTCATACAGGTTGTAGTCCGTTCGGTGCTGCGCATGTTGGACGCCATAGGTCAGCTTCTTCTCCGGATCCCACACCACGAGATCGGCATCGGAGCCAACCCGGATCGAGCCCTTGGTCGGATACAGCCCGAAAATTTTGGCGGGGTTGGTACTGGTGAGCGCCACAAACTGCTCTGGGGTGATCCTGCCCTGGCCGACCCCGTAGGACCAGAGCACGGGCATACGGTCGCCCACACCGGGAACGCCATTGGGGATCTTCGTGAAATCCGTTTCCCCCAGCTCCTTGCCGGCTATTTTTATCTGTTCGCCCTCATATTCCATCGCCTGGCGCCCATCGAAGTAGAAAGGGCAATGGTCGGTAGCAACCACCTGGATGCTGTCGTCAGCCAACCCTCCCCAAAGGGCTTCGCCATCCGCGGCCGTTCGTACCGGCGGCGAGCAGACGTACTTGGCGCCATCCGGCCGGAGCAGGTCCTCCTCTGTGAAGAACAGGTGATGGGGGCATACCTCGGTCATCACGCGAGCCCCCTTTTCTCGGCCGAAACGGATCTGATCCAATCCGCCGGCGGTGTTCAGGTGTACGACATACAACGTGGCGCCGGCCTGCTCAGCCAGGGCGATGCCGCGCAGGACCGATTCGACCGCACCCCAGGCCGGCCGGGTTCGCGCGTGCCACACGGGACCAGTCCGGCCCTGCGCCAGCGCTTCCTCGACCAGGATCTCAATGACGTCGCCGTTCTCGGCATGGAGCATCGTCGTCATACCGTGCTCCGCTGCCACGCGCATCACCTGGAAAATCTCACCGTCCTCGAGCCGCAGCCGGCCGTTGTAGGCGGTGAACACTTTAAGCGTGTTGATGCCCGCGTTCAGCAATTCCGGGATCTCCTCGAGAACTCCTGAATTGCACTCCGTGATATTCATATGAAAACCGAAGTCGATGGCTGCTAAATCATCGGCCCGCTGGTGCCAAGCTTGCACGCCCGCCATCAAACTCTCACCGGGAGGCTGGGGCACAAAATCCAACACGGTGGTTGTGCCGCCAAAAGCTGCTGCTTTGTGCCCTGTGTAATGATCGTCGGAGGAAACCGTGTCGAACATGGGCAGGTTGAAATGGGTGTGGGGGTCGATGCCGCCTGGCATGATCAATTTTCCGCTGACATCCTCCACCTGCGCAGCACCCGCCTCAAGCCCCGCTCCCACCGCCTGAATGGTTTCCCCTTCAATCAGGACGTCGGCCTGACTGCTACCCTGCGCCGTAAGCACCGTGCCGCCCTTGAGTAGTACCTTGCTCATCGCTCCCTCAATCCGTGTATCTTCGCGAAGGTAAGGCCAAATGCTGCCCTGCTGTGCTTCGCGTCACTGCCACCCTGCACTCTAAACTCCAGGCTCTTAACTTTGAAATCTTAACTCTGAGCTTCTTGAATGCTGACAGCGGGTGGCTAGCAGCACTCATGCTGTCGAATCAGTTCAAGTAGTACTCCGTCCCGCAGTAAGGACAGGTGACTACGCCTTTGCCGGCCAGCTCAAGCTGACCACCGCAATATTTGCAGCGCTCCAAGTCCCGCAGACCGGAGGCATCCTCCGAGTAAAGCGTTCCTTCCTCCCAGTTGATGTAGCCGGAGAAGACCCCCATCCCGACCAGCGCATGGATCATATCGTGGACCTCATCCCGGTTGGCGCCGAGCTCGATGACCAGTTCGCTCACGGGAAGCTGGCCGCGGCTCTTGACCATATCCAGAATTTTGCGCATCTCCTGCCGGTCTTCGATCTCCTGTGCCTCCCGGCCGCCTTGGATCCAAAGGTAGATACCGCCGCCTATCAGCGGCAAGACCAGGACCGCAAGTAAGCCCGCCCCTAGAAGAGCGCCCGTGATTCGAAGCCCCCCTTCGGACAGGGAGCCGGCCAGCCACAAGCCGCCGACGAGCAGGACAACGAGACCCCCTCCCAAAAGCAACAGCGCCACAATTCTTCCGCCTCTCACGTTTTATCCTTTCACCGCAATCGAGGGAATCTCCGAGTCTATCCGAATCCGCGCGAACCGCCTCCGCCGCCACCCCCGCCGCTGAAGCCGCCTCCGCTGAAACCGCCACCTCCTCCGCCGCTGCTGCCCGAGGAGGAGGGAGCCGAGCCCAGGATGCGGCCAGTGCTGTTCAACATGGAGGTCAATCCATCGCTCATGCTCTGCAGGCCGCCCGACATGCTTTCCGACATCCCCTGCAGGCCGCCTCGGCCGGCGCCCGCGCCGGGCTCCATATCCCCCGCCAGGCCCCGGCCACCGCCGCTGGTGGAGAGGCCCCGGCGCGGGTATGGTACATACCATCCAGGCCCCGGCGCGTTCTTCACCCGGGCAAATTTGTTTACGAAGGATTGGTTCATCCCAAAGGCGATCGCGTAGGGCAAGTATCTCTCGAATATCTCTCCTGCGTTCTCCAATTCCTCCAGGTCCCGCAGTTCACGCATGTAATTGCGAAAGGCTTCCCATTTGGCGGCGGCTTCCGATCCCTCGACCGACTTGGCCGGCATAAACCGACTGGCTACCAGAATGGATACGCCGCCAACTCCCAGCGCAACGGCCAGACACGGAAATGCACCGGCATATTGGGAGAGCGGGATCAGCACGAAACTACCGACAAAGGCGATGACCAAGCCCAGGATACCCAGGCCGGTCCACAAACCGCGAACGCGGTCAGGACGGCGCTTGAACAAATCTTGCTCCACCAGTTCTTCGTATAGATCTTCCTGAATCTTCGGCAACTTCGTGTAAAACTTATTACGTAAATCTGAAAGCTTGCGCTCTGTTCGGCTGCCGGTGAAGATGCCGTTCAAGACTCGGCGCTCATAGCTCAAAAGGTCATCATCGCTTTTGTCCGTTCGGTGATACACAAAATCCTGTGAACCCAGCCCGAAGATGCCCTTTTCCTCTTTTTCCTCGATGGTCATATATCCTCGTCGGGCCAGATCGACGATGGTGGCGACAATGTCCTGCATATCCGCCTTCTCATCGATCAGACTGCCGAGCAGCCCCGGCGGCATATCGCTTGGTTTCTCGCTCAATCGTTCAGGGACGGGCCCTACCTCCGGATCCCGGCCCCGCGTGTACCACAATATGTAGACCAGAATCGGACCGCCAAGCGCGATCAACACGGCCAACGCGCCGACTCCCAAATTCAAAATAGGGCGTACATTCTCGTCGTAGTAAGTCTCACGATCATAAGCCGCCTGCCAGGCGGGCTCATCGGCAGGAATGACGCCGTTGGTGAACTCCACACCGATCTCAAAAGTGTCGGAAGGGCTCAAAGGCCGTTGGGCCACGTAGCGGACGCTGCGGCCGCCATCACCCTGCTGCCATTCAGCTTCGACGCCGGCGGAATCAATATCCAGGAAGCTGGCGCCCTCAGGCAAAGTGACGGTGACGGTCGAATTTTCAACCGGAAAATCGCGCTCATTGTCAATGGCAATCCACTGGAGCTTATCGCCCGATTCGTAAATTCGGACGGCTCCCTGAACCGTGTAGGAGAGATCAAATGTCCGTATGGCATTGCCCGTCGGGGGGAAATACCAGCGAATTTCAGTCTCATCGCCGGATTGTTGGGTCCAGAAAGTATACGGTTCGATGCTGTAATCCGTCTGTGTGTAAACCCGGCCCTCAGGCTCCGATACGGAGACGTTGGTAATCCCAGCGGTCTTATCAAGCGGAATGACCGCAAAGCCGAAGGTGAAGGTCCCCTGAGTGAAGTTAATCGTTTGCCGCTCCGTCACTCGCAGATCGCCATTGGGCAGCACGTTCAGGAAGACGTCGTACTGCTCCCAATGAAGCGTTTTGGATTGAGCCTGGCCAGGGACAGCCGCCACCATCAAGCTGATTGACAGTACGAGAAGGATTAAAATTCGGGTGCGTCGCATGGATTCTCCTCACCAGTACGTGCTATTGATGATGCCCCGGGAGGGCATCAACCTCGAATGATACTTATAGCCTAAGCGCTTGTCGAGCGGTCAGCCTGCCATCAAGCTGACCGCTCGCGGATCATCCGCCAGAGGCGATCATGCTCCTTGGAGGGCGGGATCGTCAGATCCTTCAGGCGCTTTGCCTTAAGCAACCTGCTTCCAGTGGTGTACAGGAAGGTGAACCGGCGCCAGCCCTTGGCGGGGATCGGCTGCTCCAGCTCAAGCACCCTTCCTAACTGCAGCTTGTAGTATGGATCCTGCGCCCGAGGGTGATGAGGTTCATCCTGAATCAGCTCCACCCGGCGGACCAACTCATGGCCAAGTACTTTCGCAACGCAGCGGACAGCCCAGCGTTGCTCTTCGCCAAAGGCTGCCGTTTGATACAGCGCAAGCCAATCAACCCGGACAGTTTTCGGAGCACTCTCAAGCGGGATTCGATACCACCCCAGCACTCGGGCAATTTCTAAATCCCGCTTGGAGGGCACCACGGCCACAAGAACGAGATCCTGCAGACCAATGCTTTCCATGGCAACCCCCTTCCATGAAAGACCCAGCAGTTTTAATTAAGCAGTCCAACCCTTTCGTTGAACTCTTCGATCAGTTCATCGATGCGATCCACCTGCCCCTGGATCCCTGTCCAGTAATCCCGCTCATACCACTGGGCCATGATCTCTTCGTAGGTCTTCCCCTGTTGTTCAACCCAGGTGAAATATTTGAGATTGTGCACCCGGCGCCGATCGGTGTAGCGCAGTTCGAGCAGGTGGTCGGTGGTCAGACCCTGCAGATAACGTGCTAAATGAGCCGCTGCATCCGTTTCCGTGTACCCGCCGTGCTCCTCGTGCATCTCCTCCAGCCGGCTGCCGTACAAATCCATCGAGTCCGTGAACACCGTGAGGACAACATCATCCTCTTCCAGTTCGTAGTATTTTGCGAACTTGATTGCCATGGACAAGTTGGCGATGCTGGAGAAACCGAGCAGGTGCAGATCCTCAACGAGACCTTGCGGCACGCCCTGTTTCACCAGATATTCCTGGCCTGCGGGCTCGTTGAACAGCCGCGCCAGGTTCACAATGACATTGTCATCCAACGCCATCACCATGTCGGTGTTCTTGACATTGTGGATCCAGGGCACATGCTTATCGCCAATGCCCTCGATGCGGTGGGCGCCGAAACCGTTCTCCAGCAGGGTCGGGCACTGAAGCGCCTCACCGGCCGCGATCTTGCTTTCGGGATACAACTGCTTCATGTAGTCGCCGCAGCCAATGGTCCCGGCCGAGCCCGTCGTCAGCACAACCCCGCGATAGCGGCCGTCCGATCCAAGCTCCTTGGCCAGCACCTCTTCCATGGCATGGCCGGTAACCTCATAGTGCCACAGGTAATTGCCGAATTCATCAAACTGATTGAAGACCACCACATCATCGCGCGTCTCCCGAAGCTCCCAGGTCTTGTCAAAGATCTCTTTGACGTTGGACTCGGAACCCGGCGTGGCGATGACCTCACCCGCCACGGTGGCCAGCCATTCAAAGCGCTCTTTGCTCATCCCTTCCGGCAGGATGGCGATGGACTCACAAGCAAGCAAGGTCGCATCGTAGGCGCCCCCACGGCAGTAGTTACCTGTGGAGGGCCAGACCGCCTTGTCCTTGGTCGGGTCAAATTGCCCGGTCACCAACCTGGGTACGAGGCAGCCGAAGGTCGCACCGACCTTGTGAGCGCCAGTGGGGAACCATTTCCCGACCAGCGCGATGATGCGAGCCTTGACCCCGGTAAGTTCGGGGGGCAGCTCCATGTAATTTACGCCGGCAAAGCCGCCGCCCTGCTCCGCCGCTTCGTTTTTCCAGGTGATGCGGAACAGGTTAGTGGGGTCGACATCCCACAAGCCCTTATCCGCCAATTGCTTCTTTATCTTGGAAGGCACCTTCGACGGGTCCTTCATCTGAGCGAAGGTCGGGATAATGATCTCTTGCTCCCGTGCCCGTTCTACGGCCTTATTCAACTTCTCTTCATAAACAGTCAGATCAATCATGAAACTTCTTGGTTCCTCCTAAATAGTTGATTTACTCGTTTTCGATATCCGGAGCTTCTCGAACGATATACAGCGGCCGCCCCTTGGCTTCATCGTAAAGCCGGCCGATATATTCACCCAGAATTCCCAATGAGATTAGCTGCACACCCCCCAGGAACAAGACCGCAATGAGCGTCGTCGCCTGGCCCAGGAAAGCCTGATTACCCATTAACCGGAGCACAATCACCAGCGGAATCGCCAGCGCACTCAGCGCGGCACAGCCAAAACCGAAATATGTCGCCAACTGCAGCGGGAAGTAAGAGAAGCTGGTGACCGCGTTGAGCGCAAAACTCACCATCTTACCAAGGCTGTACTTCGTTTCGCCGGCAAAGCGCGCATCACGTGAGTACGGCACCCCGATCTGGCGAAATCCCACCCAGGCCGCCATTCCACGCAGGAATCGATGGCGCTCCCGCATCCGACCCAGCGCGTCGACCACTTTGCGATCGATCAAGCGGAAATCGCCTGTGTCCAGCGGTATGTCAACATCGGTGATGCGATAAATCAGCCGGTAGAACAGACTGGCGGTGACCCGTTTGAACCAGCTCTCGCCACGGCGTTCACGGCGCACGGCGAAGACCACCTCATAGCCTTCCCGCCACTTGGCCACCAAATCCGGAATCACCTCCGGCGGGTCCTGGAGGTCGGCGTCGATGATCACGACCGCCTGCCCCCGGCTGTAATCCAACCCAGCTGTTACCGCCAACTGGTGGCCAAAATTCCGGGCGAAAATCACAGGTCGGACGTGTGGATCGGTGCTGGCCAGATGCCGGATCCGATCAGCAGAGCCGTCACTTGAGCCATCATCGACCAGCACCAGCTCCCAGGGCTCACCCAACTCCTGCATCACATCCCGCACCCGCCGATGCAGTTCCGGCACCGAATCGACCTCGTTGTAAACCGGCGCTATGATGCTGAAGGTGATTGAACCTCTATCGCTCATCGATTCCCCTATGCCTGACCTTCAACGGCTTCTGCCAGGGCTTCAATCGTCGGCTCAATCACCCGTGCCTCGCCAGTGGCTTCCATAGCGGAGGCCACGTCCTTGATGCCATTGCCCGTGTTGAGTAAGACCACGGTGTCCTCCGGTGAGATCATCTCCGCCTCAACGGCTTTGCGCAAGCCTGCGTGTGCAGCTGCGCCAGCCGGCTCCGCGAACACCCCCGCTAGCACCGCCAGATGCTTCATGGCTGCCAGGATGGATCGGTCGCTCACCACCAGATAAGCCCCACCGGTCTCGGTGGCGGCTCGTAGCGCCCGGATCCCGTCCCTCGGCAAATCCACCGAAATGCTGTCCGCCAGCGTATCGGCCTCGACCGCCTCAATCCGCTCGACACCGGCTGCGAAGGCATTGTAAATCGCGGCCGAACCTCGGGCCTGGATTCCAAAGATGCGGGGCATCTTCTCGATCCATCCCAGCGCCAACAGGTCCTTGAACCCTTTGTGCAGGCCGCTGATGATGTTGCCGTCCCCGACGGAAACAAACACAGCGTCCGGAACACGCCAGGCCTCGCCGCGGGCCGTATCCCCCGGCTCCGCCAGCGTGAGCTGCTCGCAGATTTCAAAGGCTGCCGTTTTCTTTCCTTCGGCGGTGAAGGGATTGTATCCGGTGTTTCGGCAATACCAGCCGTATTTCTCGGAGGCTTTAACGGAAAGATCGAAAGCGTGATCGTACGAGCCGTCGACCAGGTACACGTCGGCGCCGAAAATGAGCAGCTGTGCCACTTTCGCCGGCGGCGCCGTCTTGGGCGCCAGGATCACGGCCGGTACGCCAGCTGCGGCGGCCATGCCGGCCAGCGCTGCACCGGCGTTGCCGGTCGAAGCGGTCACCACTCGGTCCGCCTGGATTTCCTGTGCTCGGCTCACCACGATGGCGCTGGCGCGATCCTTGAAGGAGGCCGTGGGGTTGCGGCCATCGTCCTTCACCCAAAGCTTGGGCATGGAGATGGCCTCCCGAAGATTCTCCGGAGCGTATAGCGGTGTCCAGCCGACGGATCGCAGCGAGGATCCGAGATGACCTGGATCCTCCACCGGAAGCAGCGGCAGGTAGCGCCAAACGGAATGCTCCAGACCGGCCTCGATGTCGTCAGGCGAACTGCTGGCGCGAATATGTTCATGATCCAGCACAACGTTGAGGTTCCCACCATCTTCAGGGCAAGTGTAGGTCACCTCCTCCGGCCCATACTTCTTGCCGCAGAGTGAGCATTGGTAGCCCAGAAACTTCTCATTCACAGCGTCACTATTCCCTTTCAAAATGCTCCCCGAGGGCCGCCGGTGGCCGTACCTGCAGGAAGCGCAATACTCTGGAGATAAAATGTCTCGCGTCGTCGGGCATCCCTGCCAGGGTGCGGTTGACCCAATCGGTGCTGCCAATTCCGACCAGTAGCAGGGACAGGATCATCAAGGGGAAGGGCGCCACTCTCATCACCTGGGAGGGAATCCCCGGCAGCACCGGCTGGAGCACCAACCCCAACCATTGCAGCAGCGCGAACAAATAGGCGCCGGCCGCGCCCCGCAGCGGGTTCCAGCCGCCAAAGATCGTGAGCGCCAGCGCGATCCATCCTATGCCGTCCAGGCCGGAAATCGTTCCCTTCCAACCCGCTTTCACACTGAGCGAGAAAGTAGGGCCGGCCAGGCCCACCAGCGCACCACCCAGCACGGTGTAAAGATAGCGCATCTTATTGACATTAGCGCCGCGCACAAAGGCTGCCGCTGGTTTCTCGCCCGCGCCGCGCACCATCAACCCGGGTCGGGTCCGGTAAATCCACCACCAGGCCACACCCACCAGCAGGATGCTGAGATAGGACATCAAATCCTGGTCAAAAAGGATCGGACCCAGCACCGGGATATCGCTTAGCAGTGGGATCGGCAGGGCTGGGATGCGAGGGCCGGATAAGCCCATGAAGGGATTGCCCAGGAAATAGGCGGTATCCCTTGCCATCAACGCTAATACGTAGCCAACGGCAACCTGGGATTGGCGCAGCGTGATGCTGGTGAAGGCCACGATCAGCGCGACCAGCGCACCGGTTAACATGCCTGCGAGGAAGCCCACCAACAAGCTGTCGGTGGTCACAGCGGCGACGAAGGAGGCCATGGCCGACAGAATGATGGTGCCGTTGAGCGACAGGTTGATCACCCCGGCTCGCTCACTCAACGTCTCGCCGATGGTGGCAAAAATCACAGGCGCGGCCGCGGCCACGACGCCGGCCAGGCCGATAATGATGGCCTCGCTGCTCATGACTGCCCCTCCTGCCGCTCATTGATCCGCTGCCGCAATCCGTTTGCAATCAGTGCGAACAGCACCAGCGAACCCTGGATGACGCCAGCCAGGGTCGAATCGAGTTTGAGCATAATAGGAAGGCGGATGGAGCCAATATTCAGGAAGGCGAAGAAAAGCGCGACCAGCGCAGCCGGGATGGCCCGGTAATTAACGAGCATTGCCACCAGCAAGCCTATCCAGCCGTAGTTGCTCGAAATGGAGGGAATGAGCCGATGGTAGACCGCCGTCACCTGCAGCGATCCGGCGATCCCGGCAAACAGCCCACACACGATAAAGGCCAGCATCAAATAAAGGCTGGTGGGCACACCGATGCGGCCGGCTGCTTGTTTATTGCGCCCCACGGCTTTCAGCTTCAGACCAAAATAAGTTCCCCGCAGCAAGAAATACACCACCACTAATGAAACCAGCCCAATGACCAGCGACCAAGGGCTCAGGCGAGTCCCGGCGAACATGGGCAGCCACAGCGACTGCGGGAAGGGCTCCGTTCCGCTCATGGAGCCGATACCCGGCCGCTTCCATGGGCCAAAAATCAACCACAGCACAAGCGCCAGGGCGACGAAATCCAGGCCGAGACCACCGAAGATTTCATTCACGCCGCCGTAGGTTTTTAGCACGCCGGCCAAGGCAGCCCACAGCGCGCCGCCGACGGCGCCGGCCAGGATGGCCGCGGTGATGATCACCCAGGGTGGCGCCGTGCTGTCCTGCAGTGCCCGCAGCACTGCAGTGGCAAAGATCGCTCCCAGCGTGATCTGACCCTCAATACCGATGTTCCAAAGTCCTGCCGTGAAGGTGACCAACAACCCCATTGTCACCAGCAGCAGCGGCACCCAGGCCACCAGCACGTCCGTGATCCTGCTAATCGAACCCAGGCCGCCTTCCAGGATGCTGCGGAAGGCTGCGATGGGCGGCGCACCGGTCATGAGCAGAATGATTGTTGTGAAGCCCAGCGCTAGGACCAGCGTCAGCACTGGGAACAACCAATTCAACCAGCGAGTCCTCAATTGGTTCACGCTGCCTCGCTTTCAAAACCACGGCCACCAATCAGCTGTCCGAGCTGATCCACATTGGTCTCATCCGCCGACAGTATCCGGGAGACCTTGCCGCCGAAGAAGACAAGGATACGATCGCTATAACGCAAAATCTCCTCAAGGTCGGATGAAATAAAGAAAATCGCTGTCCCTTGTCGGCATCGATCCTTGAGCTGCTGCCAGACCCATAGCGCGGATTCGATGTCCAAGCCGCGAGTGGGATGTTCGAGAAGAATTAAATCCCGGTCCTCCCGCAGCAACGCCAGCAACGCCCGTTGCTGGTTTCCGCCTGACAGAGCTTCCACCGTTGTTTCCGGCCGGCCGACGATGTTGAACTTCTCAATCCGCTCCCGGGTCAGGTTGCGGCCGCGTTCCCAGTCTATGAACGGACTTGTTGCTTGTTCGACCAGCAGCGTATGCTCCACCAGCGTGAGGCCCGGAATCAATCCCTCTTCCAGCCGGGCCGCCGGCATCAAGGTGACGCCATGCTGTAAAAACTGCCGGTAGGTCTTGCCGGTCATATCCTGACCGTCCACGATCACCTGGCCTTTTACCGGACGCACCAATCCGGCGCAGGCTTCGAGCAGCATACTTTGGCCGCTGCCTTCCATGCCGGCCAGCCCAATGACTTCCCCCTTTCTCACCTCGAGATTGACATCCTGAATAAGAAGTCGATGATCCTCCAGGCTCAGATTCTCCAGGCGCAGAGCGGTATCCCCTTTGTCAATCTGCTGCCGTTCCCCGACCTCGATGATCTTGCCGAACATCATCTTCACAAGCTCGTCCAGGTCGTAAGGCCGTTCGACCTCACCCACAAGCTCTCCTTCGCGCAACACCGCCACCTGGTGGCACAACGCCTGGACCTCTTCAAGCTTGTGGGACACGAAGATCAACGTTTTGCCTTCCTTTGAAAGGCGGTTCAGAGCCTTGAACAATTTTTCTTTCTGCTGAGCGCTGATGCCGGTGGTCGGCTCATCCAAAATGAGCACCTCCGCTCCCAGCCATAGCAGCCGCAGGATTTCCAGCTGCTGACGCTCCCCGACCGTCAGTGTCTCGACATAGGCATCAGGCGACAGGCTGAAATCGAACTCCCTGGATAACATCCCAAATGATTCCCGTGCCTGCTCAAAGCTGGGCGCAAGCCCGCCGGGCCGACCAATGACAAAATTCTCCAGAACCGTCATGGGCGGAAAATCCAGCGGATCTTGATGCAGCATACCGATGCCATAGCGGATGGCATCGGAGGGCGAATCGATGACGATCTCCTGGCCATCCAACAGCACCTGACCCTTATCCTGGCGAAAAAAACCGGAGAGGATTTTCATCAAGGTGCTCTTGCCAGCCCCGTTCTCGCCCAGCAGCCCCTGGATATTGCCGCTTTCCACCGCCAGGTTGATGCCGGCATTGGCGCGGACTGGGCCGAAGGATTTGTGAATGTTTCGCAGTTCAATCTTCATAATTTGTAAAAAAACGGGGGAGGCCACCTGGGCCTCCCCCGCCCACATCCGAAGAGTTTAGTCTTCGGGTACGCTTTGTCCTTCCATGCCTTCAAGGAGCTGAGGCAGGTACCAGACTTGCTGTTCGGTGGCCACCTCTCCCTCTGCCAGGTAGGCTGTGCCGTCCTGGAGGTTGATTGGGCCAGTCCACAGATTCAGTCCGCCAGCCAGCTCGGCGATGAAGTCGTCCACCTGGGCTGCGGCTTCATCGTCCAACCCGGGACCCTTCAAGAAGCCAATGGGGCTCATATCAGGATCGTTGATGTCCTCCCAATATGGGTCGTTCCACTCCCATTTCATGACGAACTCATCGTTCATCACGTTGTTAACTTCTTCGACGTAGTCCGGGCCCCAGTTGAAATAGGGGACTCCCAGGCATACATCGGGCGCCTCTTCACAGGCTCCTTCGAAGTCATAGGGGATGGCCCAGACTTCCTGGCCCTCACTGGCGAAGCTATTGGCCTCCACCAGGGCTTCGGTTGTGTCGATGCCGGAGATGACCACGTCAAAGCCACTGTTGAAGAAATCATCCGCGACCTGAGTCGGGTCCGCCGTCACACCGGGGATGTTGAACCAGAAGCCGATCCAGGTGACGCGGAACTGCAGGTCCGCCGGATCGTTGCCCCGTACGTTCTCCCAGCAGTATTGCGCGCCGAGATAAGCGGAGGCAGCGAGACGCCGGGTCTCATCGTTGATGAGTGGGCCCAGATAGCCGATTTGACCGGTCTGGCTCTTGAGCGCGGCGGTGCAGCCGGCGATCATCTTGCCGTAGGTCATATTGCCCATAATGTTGACCAGGTTGGACTGATTCCGGAAGTTCTCCCCCTCTTCCCAGGAATAGTCGCCGGAGATGTGGATCACTGGCACATCGGGGTTTGATTCGGCGAACTCAAGGGCGTCGTCCTTCATATCATCGGAGTTGAAGATAATCAGGTTTGCACCTTGGCCCAGCAGCTCACCGGCCAGCTGAGCGCCAGTTGTGCCAGGACGATCGGCCGGGTTGACCTTGTCGATATAGATCACTTCCACGCCTTCAACGTTTTCCTCAGCGTAGAGGGCGCCTTCATGATGCGCCTGGCTCCAGCCGCGATCGTTAAAGGGGCCGACGTAAAGCATGCCCAGGACGAATGGTTCGGCCTCCTCCATCTCGGCCTCCTCCATCTCGGCTTCCTCAGCCTCGGTGGGCTCCTCCTCTTCCATCTCCTCCATGGGCTCTGTTTCGGCCGGCTCCTCCACCGGTGCTTCCGTTGGGGTTGCCGGAGCACAGGCAGCCACTACCAGCGAGAGAACCGCCCGCAGCGCCAACCAGCGCCATATATTTTTATTCATCGCGTTCTTCTCCTCTTAGCGTTGGCGATCCTTTAAATTTGCAGGACGAATGGGCTTATACGTCTGACC
>JBKHKF010000009.1:0-19105 GCA_046537745.1 Anaerolineales bacterium
GGGATTGTCCGATCAGGAGCGCGCGTACGGGATCCACGGCGGAGATATCGAGACTTCCATTCTGCTGGCCTGTCGTCCGGATCTGGTGCGGCGAGACTTTGCCCCCAGCAGCTTGCCGACCCAATTGGAGCGACTGAAGCATCCGCCCTTTATGGGTCCGCTTACTTTCGGCTGGCTGACGGAGGATCTGACGGACAATGGGGTGCTGGGTGACGACACCACCGCAAACGCGGACCGCGGGGAGATTTATCTCAACCAAGCGGCGGCGGAAGTGGCCGAGTTGCTCCAAGAAATACAGGCCTTCCACTTCGATCTCAGTTAACATAGCAGGTTTCCAGCCAAACGACTTGGCAGCCGACGATGAGAGAGCCCACTAGAGGAGGCGGGATGGTTGCGTGCCGACTGCTCACAAGCCAGGCAGAGCCAGCGAGAATGAGATGGTGGATCTTTTGTCACCACTGGCAGGTGGTTCATTGTCAGGGGCTCGGCTCTCAAGACCCGAATTTCGCCCGCAAAGGTGATTAACGGAAACCCAACCTGTTTGTAGAATCAGCATCAGCCCATTCGTTATGTGATGAGAGGTCTCCAAGCCAGACTCAGACAGGCGAAATCGGACCTGTGAAGGCCATCACGCGATCAATCTTCGAGAGTGCTTGGGGCCATATATAATCGCGAAATCAAGCAAGAGCCGGCGGATAGCTGGCAGGGAAGAAGGGAGATGGGGATGGCAGGGGTAAGGCTTCTTGTCGGGACGCGCAAAGGCGCGTTCATTTTGACCTCGGACGGCAGCCGGGATGATTGGCGGGTGCAAGGGCCGCAATTCGGCGGCTGGGAGAACTTTCACCTCAAGGGCTCGCCGGTCGATCCTGATCGGATTTATGCAGCCCAATACACCGACTGGCACGGCCAGGTGGTTCACCGTTCCGATGATGGCGGGCAAACCTGGGAGCCAGTCGGCAATGAGTTCGGCTACCTGGGGGAGATTGGCACCCACCAATTTTACGATGGCACCCCTCATCCCTGGGAATTCAAGCGAGTCTGGCATCTGGAGCCTTCGCTGATAGACCCGGATACTGTATATGCAGGGGTTGAAGATGCAGCCCTGTTCCGGTCCACCGACGGCGGGCAGACCTGGCAGGAGTTCAACGGCCTCAGGAGCCACGGCTCCGGCCCGGATTGGATGCCAGGCGCCGGCGGACTGTGCTTGCACACCATCATTCAGAATCCCTCAAACGAACAACGGCTAATTGTGGCTATATCGGCTGTCGGCGCTTTCCGCTCGGAGGATGGCGGGAAAAACTGGAAGCCCATCAACAAAGGACTTCGCTCCGAATTCTTGCCCGAACCCGAAGCCGAGTTCGGCCACTGCGTGCACAAGATCGCCATGCATCCTGCGGATCCCGATAGGCTGTACATGCAGAAGCACTGGGATGTGCTGCGCAGCGATGACGGCGGCGATTCCTGGTATGAGGTCAGCGACAACTTACCCAGCGATTTCGGCTTTGCCATTGACGTGCATGCCCACGAGCCTGAAACTATTTACGTCGTCCCCATCAAGAGCGACTCCGAGCATTACCCGCCGGAGGGCAAGCTGCGCGTGTACCGCAGCAAGACCGGCGGCGGGAACTGGGAGGCGTTGACAAAGGGCCTGCCACAGCAGGACTGCTACCAGAATGTGCTGCGGGATGCCATGGCGGTGGATTCCCTGGACCCATGCGGCATCTACTTTGGCACCACCGGCGGCCAGGTCTTCGGCTCGGCCGATGCCGGTGACACTTGGCAGGCCATCGCCACCGGGCTGCCCCGAGTGCATTCGGTGGAAGTGCAGGTTCTGCCGTGATTCGAGTGGTGCTGCCGGCCCATCTGCGCAATCTGGCCAAAACCAGCCGCGAGATTTCGCTGGAGGTCCGTGAACCGGTCACTCTGGCCGCTGTAGTTTCCGCGTTGGAGGCGCGCTATCCGATGTTGGCGGGAACCATCCGCCGGCAGGATACCGGCCAACGACGGGCGATGATCCGGTTCTTTGCGGAAGGTCGGGATTTATCCCATCAACCGATGGGAGCGGATCTACCCGAGAGCGTTGCTGCCGGGCATGAGCCGCTGCTGATTGTGGGTGCCATCGCCGGTGGATGATTTATCGCGTTCGTCGTAAGTGCCCTGGTGACAGGCTCGTTAATACAGATGAACTGATCCATTCGACGACCTTGTTTCTGCGGGTGGATCAAACCTCGAAAAGTCACTTCTTCGAAGTATTCATTGGATCCAGGATTCGCGCTTCGACACCTCGCTTCAAATAAGGAACATCGGCATCGGGGCTGCTTCTAGATGATCTTCGGGCAACCCAAATCTTAGGCGTACCTAACCGATAACTTCGTCCTTGACATCCGATCACAATGTTGTATAGTGTAGATAGTTCTGGACGCAACAATTCAGTGTGCAATAGTTTCGAGAACAACAACAAAGACGATTTTCGTCGGATTATCAAGGAAACATGGTGGCCTCTCGGATTTATAAAATGTTGCACGAGCTGTACGTTCTTTCGGATGCCTTGGATCGCCTCGTTTTTGAAGAGTTCGGAATCAATTCCACGCAGTACCGCCTCCTGACCATACTTGATGATCAGAAGGGCAAAACCATGACCACCCTCAGTGAGCAGCTCATCCTCTCCAAAAGCAGCATCACCCGCATTGTTGACCAACTGGAACAGTTGGGCTGGGTTATGCGTGTCGATGATCCAGAGGACCGTCGTGTCCTGGACATTGTGCTGACTGCGAAAGGGTTGGCACAGCGGGCGATGATTATTTCAGCGCATGAAAGCTCATTGCGAGATCGAATGCAAAGTTTGGACAAGTCTGAGCAGAAACAATTTGAAAATCTACTCGAGCGTTTACGGAATGATATGCGCTCGGAAGTTGAGGGGGAATCAGCTCGTCAGGCTGTAGCCTGAGGTCAATTCTATAGATGGGGGAGGTGACAGGAAACCTTTTCGACCATTAAACCGTGCACCCCACAGGAACAACACGTGTTTTTAGGCAAACTATGGAGGAAAAGAGAATTATGAATCGGCGAATAGTTTGGGCGCTGCTCACACTGGCCGTTGTCTCCGCGCTGATGTTGGGCGCATGCCAGTCGCAAGAAGCAGTTCCCACCGAAGCACCAGAACCTACGGAAGCACCAATGGAAGAAATAACCGAAGAGCCGATGGAAGAGCCGACCGAAGAGTCTCTGGTCGAGCTGCTGGTTTGGGCCGATGACACCCGCTCACCCGTGATCAACGACCTGGTTGGCTCGGTTGAGGAAGAGTTCGGCGTAACCCTGGTCGTCCAGGAAATGGCTTTCGAGGATATCCGTGACCAACTGGCAGTTGCTGGACCCGCCGGTGAAGGTCCGGATATCATCGTCGGTGCCCATGACTGGCTTGGTCAGCTCGTGGCCAACGGTCTGGTGACCCCGATCGACCTGGGTGAGAAGGAAGGCGATTTCCTTGAGGCTTCGCTAACAGCCTTCACCTATGAAGGCCAGCTTTACGGTTTGCCCTATGGCACCGAAAATGTGGCCTTCTTCTGCAACCCCGATCTGATCGACGAGCGTCCGGCCACCTGGGATGATGTCACCGTCCTGGCCGAGCAGCTCGAAGCGGATTCCGGTGGTGAAGTTACTGCTTGGACCATTCAGACCCGGGATCCCTATCATTACTTCCCGGTCATGACGTCCTTCGGCGGTTATGTCTTCGGCCTGACGGAAGAGGGATATAACCCCGATGACGTCGGCCTGGACAGCGAAGGCTCCATCGCCGCCGGTCAATGGATCTATGATATGGCCGGCGCTGGTCATCTTGAACCGGACGTCGATTATGACGTCATGCACACGCTCTTCGAAACCGAGCAGGTGGCCTGCATCGGCACCGGCCCGTGGGCACTGCCCCGTATCCGAGAATCCGGTGTGAGCTACGAAATCGGCATGTACCCTGATGGCCCGGCTGGCTCCGCTCAGCCCTTCATGGGTTCGCAGGGCTTCATGGTCAGCGCTTTCAGCGAAAATCAACTGTTGGCCCAAACTGTCCTGAACGAAGTTTTCGCAACCGAGAACTTCATGCAGGCGCTCTTCGATGCGGATCCGCGCCCCTCGGCTTACCTGCCGGTGCGCGATGCCATCGAGGATGAAGATATCGCTGCCTTCGCTGCAGCCGGTACCAACGCGCTGCCCATGCCGGCCATCCCCGAGATGTCCTCGGTGTGGGAGGCCTGGACCAACGCTGAAGAGTTGGTGATCACCCAGCAGCAGACTTCAGAAGAGGCCTTTGGGAACGCGGCCGAGCAGGTTCGAACGCTGCTGAGCGAGTAGCCTTCTCACCAAGGGAAGGTCCTTGATGAGCAATGCAACATTAGAGGCCAGGGGGGCACAAAGCCCCCTGGCCTCCGTTTCCCAAACGCTGCCGCGGATCGCCGTCCGATATCTGGCGCTGATGGTGGTAAATGCCTTCGCTGTCTATATGTTCTGGCTGTTAGCCAGCGACGGCGTCTGGTTCCTGGCGGTGGCCATCGTCCTGGTGACGTTGATGGTCAACGTCATCAACTTGTCCGAACGCCTTTATCCGCTGCGCTGGATGACGCCGGCCTTCACCGTCATCGCACTGATGGTGTTGTACCCGTTGGTCTTCACCGTCTACACCGCCTTTACCAACTACAGCGATGGTCACCTGCTGAGCAAGGTGCAAGCCATCAAGCGCATCACCCAGGACTACTACCTCCCCGAGGGTGGGATCACTTATCAATGGGCGGCTTTTCGCGCCGATGATGGTGGCATCGCACTGTGGTTGACTGGTGAGCAGGGCGAAGCTTTTCTGGCGCGCCCTGACGAACCATTGGTGCCAGCGGAGGAGGTTGACGCCGACCTGGGATCGCTCGACGAAGGGAGGATCCCCACCAGCATTGAGGGATTCAGCCGCATCGAAATGCGGAACGTGCTGCCCATCCTGGACACGGAGCTGGCCCCTCTGGAATTCGGGGAGCCGCCGCTGACTTTCCGAATCAAAAACATCCGGGAGGCAGCTCAGCTGCAACCGCGCTACGTCTACGACGAAGAGCTGGATGCCATTATCGATCAGAGAGAGGGCGGAGTCTATCGTGCGGATGAGGAGAATGGCTTTTTTGCCTCCGAGGAGGGCAAAACGCTAAGCCCCGGCTATCAGGTCGTTATCGGCTTCGATAACTTTGTCAAGCTGTTCAACAGCCCGGCTTTGCGCGGCCCTTTCATCCAAGTCTTCATCTGGACAATTTTCTTCGCGCTGCTATCCGTCTTATTCAACTTCGCGCTTGGCCTGTTCCTGGCGATCATTTTCGACGATCCATTGATTCGTGGCAGGAAGTTCATCAAGACGCTGCTGATCCTGCCATATGCCATCCCGGGGGTCATCGGCATCCTCATCTGGCGAGGCATGCTCAACCCGCATCTGGGGGTCATCACCACAAACATGGTGGATTTACTTGGTTGGGCGCCAGCCTGGTTCACCAACCAGTGGTGGGCCAAGGCGGGGATCCTGCTGGTCAACACATGGCTTGGTTTTCCTTATATGATGCTGATCTGCAGCGGCGCGCTGCAGGCAATTTCCAGAGATATCTACGAAGCGGCGGAAGTCGACGGCGCCAGCCCGTGGAATCGGTTCTGGAGCATCACGCTGCCGCTTCTTTTGGTCAGTGTGGGCCCGTTGCTGATTGCCGCCTTCACCTTCAACTTCAATAACTTCACCGTCATCTACACCTATAACGAAGGCCTTCCCCCGATTCCAGGGACGCCGACTCCGGCCGGCTACACCGATATTCTTATTAGCTATACCTTCCGGTTGGCCTTTGAGAGCGGCCGGGGCGCTCAGTATTCCTATGCTGCCGCCATCACCATCATGATCTTCCTGGTCGTGGCGACCGCCACATTGTTCCAGTATCGGTTTTTAGGGCAGTGGGAGGAGATTTCAGAAAATGTCTAGCGTTGCCTTGAAGCCGGATAAACCCCGCCGGAAAGAGGTTGGGACACTGACCCGACAACGCCGGAATCAATCGATCCTCCGCTATATAGCCGGCGCGGTGGCCCTGGTGTTCGCGCTCTTCCCTATCGTTTGGATCATCTCAGCTGCATTTAACCCAAGCAGCTCAATGGCCACGCAGTCGCTGATCCCTCCGAATGCATCGCTGTACAACTTCAGGGAGCTTCTGCAGGATCCACTCCATCCCTACCTCCTCTGGTTGTGGAACTCGGTCAAGGTGTCGGTGGTCACTTCATTTTTGGCCGTGATCATCACCGCCTTCACTGCGTATGCCTTCTCGCGCTTCCGGTTTCGTGGGCGCCGTCCGCTGCTCTTGACTATCCTGCTGATCAACGTCTTCCCCAGTATGCTGGCCATGGTGGCGATCTTCTTGATGCTGCGCCAGATCGGCGAGTACTTCCCGGCTTTTGGAATTAACACCCATGGAGGCTTGATCCTTGTCTACTTGGGGATGCAAATGGGGATCAACATCTGGCTGATGAAAGGCTTCTTCGACTCCGTGCCCAGAGAGATCGACGAATCGGCCATGGTGGATGGCGCTTCCCATTGGCAGGTGTTCTGGCATCTGATCTTTCCGCTGGTCCGCCCGATCCTGGCGGTGGTGGGGATCTTAGGCTTCGTGCAGGCCTTCAACGAGTTCATCATCGCAAACATCTTGCTGCGGAGCACTCAAAATTACACGCTCATGGTCGGCCTTTACCTTTTCATCTCCGATAGCTTCGCCCAGGATTGGGGTATCTTCGCCGCAGGAGCCATCATCGGTGCGGTCCCCATCGCGGTGCTGTACGTCACGCTCCAAGATCAAATCGTAGGCGGATTGACCTCCGGGGCGGTCAAGGGATAGTTAGGCAAAGCCAAAAGAAACTTGACCCGGTATGCACCGGTCGCGCAGTCCGGTTGGCCGGGTTTTTTCATAGTTAGCTGTAAGGCAGGAATATGCAAGAATTCATTTTTGGAACCGTCGCCGTCGATGATTTGAAAGTCATCCACACACGCCTGATGAAAAACGGGCTGGTGCATATGAATGAGATCTCGCCTCGGGACCCGGACCCAGACGACCCCGTCACAATCACGGCGGTTGTTGGGCCTAATATAGTGGCTGAGCGAGTGGCTTGCTACTACACAACCAATGGGAGCAAGCCGCAAGGTTCACGGGGAGAGGCCTCGAATGGAGAGGTCCTGCTGTTGAACAAGGTCGAGATGACCTGGGATCTTTTTCAATGGGGCTATGTGACCTGCTGGCAAGGCCAGCTGCCGCCTCAGGGGCTTGGGTCGGTCGTCCGCTATGAAATAAGTACGTGGGCGGAGGGAAAGCCCGAGGTATATGCGGATTGGCCCGATGTAAAGGCTTCCACAGATCGAGCCGCCGGAAACTTCTTCCAGGGGAGGCCGCTGAAGCTGGACGTTGTCGGTAATCCGGAACATGGAAAGACTTTCACGTATCACGTCGACCGATGGCGCTCTCCGCAGTGGGCGCGTGAGGCCGTCCTCTACCAGATATTTGTCGATCGTTTTCACCCCGGGCCTGATCGGGAATGGATCCAAACCACGGACCTGAAGGATTTCTTCGGTGGAACGCTCTGGGGAATTTTGGAGAAGATCGATCACATCGAAGACCTCGGCGCCAACTGCCTGTGGCTCAGTCCTGTTTTCGCCAGCCCGACCACCCACGGCTACGACGCGACGGATTTGTATAAGGTGGCCGAGCGACTGGGTGGGGAGAAGGCGCTACGGGCGCTGGTGGATGAAGCCCACGGCCGTGGGATGCGTGTCATCCTGGATCTGGTCTGCAATCACGTTTCCAACCAGCATCCATACTTCATCGAGGCACAGCGTAATCCGAAGAGCCGCTACCGGGACTGGTTTTTCTTCAATAAATCGGAGCTGGGTTACAGAGCTTTCTTCGGTGTCCATTCGATGCCGGAGGTGAACCTTGAGAATCCCGAGGCGCGACAATGGATGCTGGAGGTCGCGCGATTCTGGCTCGAGGAATTTGACATCGACGGCTACCGACTCGATCATGCCAACGGCCCGGGTCCGAGCTTTTGGTCGGATTTCTGGACGACCTGCAAGCAGACCAAGAAGGACAGCTTCAGCTTCGGTGAGATCGTCGAGCCAGCCAACGTGCTCAACCGCTATGTCGGCCGGCTGGATGGCACCCTTGATTTCCTGTTGGCGGAGGCCCTCAGACGCACCTTTGGATTTGGCGTGGATTCGCATGATGCCTTTGGGCGCTTCCTTCGAAAGCATCTTGAATTCTTCCCCACAGAGTTCCTGATGCTTACCTTCCTGGACAATCACGACATGGACCGTTTCCTTTACATCGCCAATGGCGCCAAAGATCAATTGCGGCAGGCAGTGGACATTCAGTTGGCGCTGCCAGGTCCTCCGATCATCTACTATGGGTCCGAAGTTGGCCTGAGCCAATCGGTCAGCAAATCCAGTGAGGTGGGCCTGGAGGCGAGCCGGAAGGCGATGATCTGGGACGAGCGCCAGGACGAGGGATTGCGTGCCTTTTACAAAGATGCCATTGCACGCCGCAAGGCCACAAAACCATGGACTTTGACTTCAAGTGAGATCATAAAGCTCGCCACAAAGACGTAAATCCGGGACGGAGGCGGAAGATGAAAACAAGGTGCTGGCTGTTCCTGCTGCTGAGTGTAATGCTGATGGCGGTAACGCTTTCAGGATGCGGATCTGACCGCGCTATTTCCCCGACCGAAGTCGACTTGGATGCCACGGCAGCGGAGGATATCGCTGGTGAGCGGGCCACTGCAAGGGCGGGTGGCTCAATGGAGCTGTCGCCGGACAAGCTCTATCTGGCCATCATCTGGCATCAGCACCAGCCGGTCTACTTCAAGGATCCGGATTCCGGCGCATATGAGCGGCCCTGGGTGCGGGTGCACGCAGCCAAAGATTACGTGGATATGGCGGCGATCCTGGAAGCCTACCCAGGCATTCGCGCCACTTACAACCTTACGCCGAGTCTGATCCGGCAGCTGGAGGACTTGTCCGCGGGCGCCAAGGATCTGTATTGGTTGCACACGGAAATCCCAGCTGCGGATCTGAGCCTGGAAGAGAAGCAGTTTATTGTAGACCGCTTCTTCGACATCAATCCCTCCATCATTGCCCGTTTCCCCCGTTATCAAGAGCTGGCCGACATGCGGGATAAGCCTGTCGATCAATGGAGCGGCCAAGAACTGCTCGATCTTCAAGTGCTCTTCAATCTGGCCTGGACTGACCCGGCCTGGCTGGCTGAGGCGCCGTTGGCAGATCTGGTTCAGCGGGGTGAGAGCTTTGAAGAAACCGATAAAGCCATTGTGCTGTCCGAGCACCAACGGCTAATTGAGAGGGTGATCCCGCTTCACGCCGAACTCCAGCAGCAAGGTCGAATCGAAGTGACCATGACACCCTTCGCCCACCCGATCCTGCCTTTACTGATAGACAGCGATCTTGCCCGCCCGGGCATGCCGGAGGCCGACCTTCCCACCCGGTTTGTATATGGGCAGGATGCGGTGGCTCAGGTGGAGCTGGGTGTCGATTTATACCGAGAGCACTTCGGCCAGGCCCCGCGCGGGATGTGGCCGGCCGAGGGGTCCGTCGCCGAGGAAATGATTTCAATGGTGGCGAACGCCGGTATCCAATGGATGGCGACGGACGAAGATGTGCTCGCCCACAGCCTGGCATCTGTCGAGGACTTTACACGGGATTCGCATGATGTCGTTCAGCAGGCGGACGAGCTCTACCAGCCCTATGCTGTTGAAGGTGCCCGTGGCGGCCCGGTGGCAATTATTTTCCGGGACCATTTGATTTCGGACAAGGTCGGCTTTGAGTATTCGGGCATGGATGGTGAGGAAGCCGCTGCTGATTTTCTGGGGCGATTGGAGGACATCCGCCAACGGTTGATCGAGGAAGGCGCAGCTGGGCCGCATCTGGTGACGGTTTTGCTGGATGGTGAAAACGCCTGGGAGTACTACCCTGGTGACGGCAAGGAGTTTCTGCACGCTATGTATCAGGGGCTTTCAGAATCGGAGACACTGGTGACGGTGACCCCCTCGGAATATCTCCAGGCGCTGGAGGCTCAGGATCACGAGCTGCCGCAGATCAAGCAGCTGTGGCCGGGTTCGTGGATCGACGGTACCTTCAGCACATGGATCGGCGAAGAGGAGGAAAACCAGGCCTGGGAGTACCTGCGCCGCACCAGGGAGGATGTGCAGGAAGCAAGCGGAAGTCTGGATGATGAGACCCTGGACCAGGTCCTTGAGACGATGTACATTGCCGAGGGTTCCGATTGGTTCTGGTGGTACGGCGCTGATCAGAATTCGGGGGTGGATGAGAACTTCGACCGTCAGTTTCGCAGCTACTTGGAGCAAGCCTACATATTAATGGAGGAGGAAGTGCCCTCCTTTGTCCATGTGCCTGTCATCCCGCAGGCTCAACAGCAGCCAGATCGGGAGCCGAAAGGACTGCTGGCGGTCGATGCCGATGGAAGGATTTCCGGGCAGGAGTGGGAGCAGGCCGGCTACTATCAAATCGCAGAAGCGGGTCTGGAAAGCCTATATTACGGGTTCGACCAGGAGACCCTGTTCCTTCGAGTGGATGCCGCTGCTGATTTTGAAGACGGCATGGCGCTTGGTTTCTACTTGCTCACACCGGGTGCGGGACCCAGCAACGCCTATTCACGTTACGGCCAAGGCGAAACGCTGTTGGGCTTTGGTGTGAAGAGGCTTATTGAGGTCAGCTTCCAGGAGGGAGCAGCCAACGCGACCATTTACCAGGCTGATGGCTCGGAGGGCTGGACCGAGCTGGATGTGGAGTTGGAGGGGGTGGTGAGCCAAGCGGGGCTGCTGGAAATCGCAGTTCCTCTGGAAGCCTTTGCAGCCGAGGCCCGCAGCGGCAATCGGCTCAATATGAGGCTGGTGGTCAGCCAGGGGGAAGAGGATGTGGCGGTGCTGCCAGCAGAAGGACCCGCAGTAGCGGTAGTGCCAGATCTTCCCATTCCCAACGTGTTCATCCAGGTGTCCGATCCCAGCGGGGATGATTATGGTCCAGGCAGCTATGACTATCCGGCGGATGCGGTCTTCAAGCCGGGCGCCTTTGATCTCACCCAGTTCACAGCTGGCTATGACGATCAAGATTATATTTTCCGGGCGCAATTCCGCGGCCCGGTGATCAACGAGTGGGGTTCACCCAACGGCCTCAGCCTTCAGACGGTCGATGTGTACCTGGATGTGGATGGGCCGGAGACCGGCGCGCGTTTGCTTTTGCCGGGACGCAACGCCGCGCTAAGTGCTGATTACGCATGGGACTACGCGATCTGGGCGGAGGGTTGGACACCGGGGGTTTACAAACCATCGCCGGAAGGGCCCGTCCAAGTCGATGGTGGCCTCACGATTGTCACAAATCCTGGTCAGCGGAGGGTAACGATCCGTGTCCCAAGATCTCTCTTGCCGGATGATCCCTCCAGTTGGCGGATAGCCGCGGTCGTTCTGAGTCAGGAAGGATTCCCGGCTGCAGGCGTCTGGCGGGTTCGAGATGTTCAACCGGAAGTGGAGCAGTGGCGGATTGGTGGTGGAACGGGCTCTGTCCTCGACACTCGAATCTTGGATCTGCTTTGGCCGGAGGGTGCGCCGGGAAGCCAGGAGGACATGCTCCGAAACCCATTCGTTTCAGGTGAGGAGCCAGCGGAAGCCGGCGCGGATGATTACGCTCAAATTCCGATGCTGGAGCCGGGCATAGGTTCGGAAGAGTAAATGGTGAAAAATCGTCGTTGCCCGACTGCTCGTTGCGGTCCCGGATTGCTTGATGCATCCGTTTCCTGAGCTTCGAATGGGCTGCTTGTATTTGCGGGCGAGAGTTAAGCCTGGGAAGCGATGGTGTCATCGATGGAGATGACGCGCGCCGGTGGGATCCTGCTGCATCCTACTTCGCTCCCCGGGACCCCGCTCATTGGCACCCTGGGCCCACCGGCCCGACGCTGGCTTGAGTGGTTGGATGCGTCCGGCTGCCGCCTGTGGCAGATCCTGCCGTTGGTGCCGGTGGGATCGGGTAATTCCCCTTACGACGGCTTCTCCGCCTTCGCCGGCAACACGCTGTTGATCAGCCTCGAGCTCTTGGTGGCGCAAGGGCTTCTGAAGGAGACGGATTTACCAGCGAGTGATCCAACTGCTGCCGATTATGAACTCGCCTCCACGGCCAAAGCCCCACTGCTGACGCGAGCAGCAGGGAACTTTCTAGCGCGGGGCGATCAAGAACAGAGACGAGCCTACGAAAACTTCTGCCGGCGCGCCCAATTCTGGCTCGATGATTTTGCGTTGTACATGACTTTGCATCGAATTTACAAGGGGGCATCCTGGACGCAGTGGCCGGAACCGCTGAAGTGGCGGGATGCCGAAACCTTGAAGGATTTCCGCCAGACGCATCACAGGGAAATCGAAATTGAAAAGGTTCTTCAATTCTTCTTCTTTGACCAGTGGCGAGAGATCAAAATGCATGCCGCCGAGCGAGGGATCGGGATTATTGGGGATATGCCTATCTTCGTCTCCCACAGCAGCGCCGATGTCTGGGCCTGGCCTCAGGGCTATAAGCTGCGCGCCGATGGAGAGCCGAAGGTTGTGGCCGGAGTCCCCCCGGATTACTTCTCGGCCACCGGTCAGCGCTGGGGCAACCCGGTGTATCACTGGCTGACCCACGCCGACAATTGGTTCGAATGGTGGGTCGAACGAGTTCGCTGGTCCCTGCAGTTGGTCGATTACCTTCGGCTGGATCACTTCCGGGGCTTTGTCCAGGCCTGGGAGATCCCGGCCGAGGCGGCAACGGCCCAAGGCGGCCGTTGGGTTACGGGCCCGGGATTTGAAATCTTTCAGGCTCTCGAGGATTCCCTGGGGGAGCTTCCGTTGATTGCCGAGGACCTTGGCGTGATCACGGAGGATGTGATCGAGCTTCGGGAGGAGTTGAGGCTCCCGGGGATGAAGGTACTGCAATTTGGCCTTGAATCCGGACCCGACCACGAATTCTTGCCGCATAAGTATCCCAAAGACTGTGTGGCTTACACAGGCACCCACGACAACAACACCTCGCGCGGCTGGTACGAATCCCAGCCGAGCTCGGTCAAGCGGTTTGTCAAGGATTATCTACCCAGCAACGGCCCGATCGCCTGGCGCATGATTGAGGCTATCTGGGCTTCCGAAGCCAAATGGGCTATCGCGCCGCTGCAGGATTTTCTGGACCTGGGAACAAAAGCACGCATGAATATACCGGGAACAAGCCAGGGGAACTGGCAGTGGCGCGCTTCCGAGAGACACTTGAACGACGAACTAGCTCTCAAGGTGTCGTCTACACTCAACCGCCCGCACCACCGATAGCCAATCCACCAGCTTGCCAGTGGTTTACAATCAAATGGTTGAGCGGCAATAGTTGCTGATGGCTCGAGTCGCCTGATAAACTTTCATTCTGGGTCCCATATTCTCCCAGGAGGGAGGTCTGTTCATGCGGGCAGCAAGCGTTTATGAGACGGTAATTTATGCAAGTGATTTGGAGGCAGCCGCCAACTTCTACCGGGAGGTGCTGGGTCTCAAGCTGATCCGCCAATCCGACCTGCTGCTGGTGTTCGAATGCCCGCCGGGTGTGCTGCTGATTTTTGAGCCTGACAAGGCCAGCAAGCCGGGCCGGGATGTGCCCAGTCATGGGACCAGCGGTGCCGGCCATATCGCCTTCAGCGCTCAATACGAGGATTTCGATCGCTGGCGCGATCACCTGCAAAAACATGGGATCGAAATCGAAAAGGAAGTGGACTGGGGCGGCGCCCACTCCATCTACATCCGCGACCCGGCTGGCAACAGTCTGGAGCTGGCCACGCCGAATCTTTGGGGGTGATGGCTGGCAGGAGTCGGCAGCCAAGATGGATGCCTTCTATGGACCGTTCGTGATTATCACCTCTGACCGTGGGCAAGCATTGGATTTCAGACGCGGGAGTCCGAGCGCTAACTGCAGAGGGCCGCGTGTGCCTTGAAGAACCTCTCACGCAGAATTTCGCTTTGCCGTGTTTGGTTTCGCGTGGGGCTGCCAAGTGAAGCGTCGGTTTGCCGGGAAACGGCGCTATATTTGTATTTGAGAACAATCATTGGGTTCGCCGTTAGATGAAATCGCTTATGGTGGAAAGCCCGTGGGATGATAGCTCCTCATTTCAATCAATCCACCAGGAAACCTCTATAAGGTGGATGCTCAGTCTGGAATTTAGGCACCTGTATATCTCAAGATGAAACTTCAGCACCTGGGATCGATCATCATAGCAGCCAGGGCAGTAGGAGCAGGAGCATAAAAGCGAGAATGACAAAGACAACGTTCACACGAAAATTGGGCCGCTCTGGCATCGAGGTCAGCGCCATGGGCTTGGGCTGCTGGGCCATCGGCGGCCCCTGGAAGATCATGGGCTCACCGGCGGGCTGGAGCGAGGTGGACGACGATGAATCGATCAAAGCGATCCACCGCGCGCTTGACCTGGGCGTCACCTTCTTCGACACCGCCGCCAATTACGGGGCCGGCCACAGCGAGAAAATCTTGGCCAAGGCCCTTGAGGGGCGGAGGGACAAGGTCGTCATCGCCACCAAATTCGGCTATCGGGTGGACGAAGAGGCCAAGGAGGTGAACCCTTACGGCGATTCCGAAGAGGAAAGCAAGGTGGCCGCTCACCTGGAAGAAGATTTGGAAGACAGCCTGAGGCGATTGGACACCGATTACATCGACGTCTACCAGCTTCATGTTTGGGGGCTTGAGCTCGAAAGAGCGCTTAAAGCCCGGGAAGTGCTTGAGCGGATGGTGGAGCAAGGCAAGATTCGCACCTACGGCTGGAGCACCGACCGGGTTGAGGCGGTGAGGGAATTTTCAGACTCGCCCAATTGCGGAGTGGTGCAGCAGCAGTTGAGTGTGCTCGAGGGCAACTGGGAGCTGCTCGAGCTGTGTGAAGAGCGAAATCTGGCCAGCATCAATCGGGGCCCCCTGGGCATGGGTCTCCTCACCGGCAAATTCACCCCAAATACAACTTTCGCCGATGATGATGTACGCACGCACGCCGATTGGCACCCCGGGTTCGAAGGCGGCAGGCCGAATGAAGAATGGCTTGAGGCGCTCGATGATATCCGCCAGGTGCTGACGAGCGGCGGCAGGACCCTGGCGCAGGGCGCGCTGGGCTGGATTTGGGCGCGCAGTGATCAGACCATTCCCATCCCGGGTTTCAAGACCGTCGAGCAGGTGGAGGAGAATGCGGGCGCGATGGAGAAAGGCCCGCTGAACCCGGACCAGATGCGCCAAATCGAGGAAATACTGACGCGCTGATCCAGGCCTCGGGGGATCTGGATTTTGGCAATTTAGCGGAACATTGACTGCCTCTTGTCACGGCAGGAGAGGTATGGTCCGCATGCTAATGGATGAAGCAGATTCTCTTTAGCCTTTTAATCAATCCAATTCGAAAGGGCCATTTGAATGGTCGTCATCATCATGGGCGTTTCAGGGTCCGGAAAGACGACCATTGGGCGCCTGCTGGCGGATCGAATGGACTGGCGCTTCTTCGACGCCGACGCCTTTCATCCGCCTGAGAACGTTCAGAAGATGAGCGCCGGCATCCCGCTCGACGACGAAGATCGGCGGCCATGGCTCAGCAAACTGAGAAAGCAGATCGTGGAATGCCTCGAAGCCGATGAGGATGCTGTGCTGGCATGCTCGGCGTTGAAGGAAGATTATCGAAAACAGCTGATGGTCGGAGATCCGAGCGTACGGCTTGTGTACCTGGATACCGACCCCTCCTTAGCCCGGCAGCGCCTTCAAGGCCGCGAAGACCACTTCATGCCAGCCGATCTCGTTAAGAGTCAGTTCAAAGCCCTGGAGGAACCGGAGGAGGCGATCAAGGTCCCGGCGAAGTGGGCGCCAGCCAGGATCGTTAATCGGATTCGCCAGGAGCTTGTCCAAGGGTCTTGAGCGATAGAACAGCCACTTGAGCTGATTCTTTTGACCACGCGTTCCACGATCGAACTCATCATCCAGGCGCTCCGCAATCGCGAGTTCCCTGAAGGTTGGGAATTCCCGGGCTGAACAACATCTTCCGGAAGCGTATCCTCCGCGCACTCATGATGGGAACTTGGTGTTGTTTGCTTGAAGCGGTCTTCCTCGCAGACCGATGTTTGATGGCCAGATTAGCGGGTGGTGTTTCACCGATCGCTGACCTATGGAGCCATAGGAGTGCCGCGTTTCCTGGCTGTGTAGACTATAGTTTGAAGCCCGGGCCACAGATCATGCCGATGTAAATTTGAGCTGTGCAGGAAGGTGATCCAATGACTAGAAGCGTGGATGTGGCCGTCATAGGCGGCGGTGTGATCGGCTTGTCCATCGCCCGGGAGGCGGCTCAGCGCGGGGCGGAGGTGATTGTGATTGAGGCGGATCGCCTCGGCCAGGCCGCCTCCTTCGCCAACGCCGGCTTGATCGTGCCAAGTTTCAGCTTGCCGCTGGCCAACCCGGAAGCTATCAAAGGGCTACCCGATCTGCTCTGGGGCGAGGATAAGAGTCTCAAGCTGAAACTCAGGTTCGATATTGGCTTCCTGCGCTGGATGCTGGCATTCCTCGCTTCAAGTCGGCAGGACAAAATGCTCGAGACGGCGGCGCGTATCAGCCGGTTGGCCCAGCAAAGCCAATCGCTGCTGGCCAACTGGGACCCGGAGGGTTCTCAATTTGGCTATCGCCAAAGGGGTTGGCTCCATCTGTATCAATCTGAGTCAGGCTGGCAATCGGGGCTGAAGGAGGCCGAGCTACTGCGCGGGCTCGGGGTCCGGGTCGAGCAGATGGAATCGGCACAGGTCTTATCCGAGGAACCATCGCTCGGTTCGGGAATTGTTGGCGGGCTCTATTATCCTGAGGAAGCTCGTTTGAGGCCGTATGAATTTTGCAACTGGCTGGCTGAGCAGGCGCGCCGGTCGGGCGTTCAAATCCTGGAGAGTGTGCCGGTCACCCGGCTGAATGCCAGCAAACATCGTGTCGCGAGTGTCGATCTGCCGGGCAGGCAAATTGCGGCCAAGTCGTATGTGTTAGCCGCTGGCGCTTGGAGCGGGCACCTGGCGCGGCCGTTGATCGGGTGGCTGCCGTTGGAGCCGGCGAAAGGATACAGCCTAACCTATCGAGCGCCTGCTATAAAACCGACCCGGCCGTTGATGTGGGCCGAAAAGCATGTTGTTATCACGCCTTATGACGATCGACTGCGGCTGACGACCGGACTGGACCTGGTTGGCTTTGACGATGGTGTTGACAGGGCCATGATCGCCAAGCTGCGGAAAACGGCCGGGACCTGGTTGACTGGTGATGATGCCAATGCCGGCGGGGAGCCGTGGTATGGATACCGGCCGCTGACCCCGGACGGACTGCCAATCTTGGGCCCGACGGCAGAATACCCAAATCTGTTCATTGCGACAGGCCACGGCCAGCTAGGCATAACACTGGCTCCGATCAGCGGCCAGATTGTGGCGGCTCAGGTGGCGGGAGATGACCCGGGGCCCGATGCGATTCCGGTCTCACCTGCGCGGTTTGGTCTTTAACCATGAACCAAAATGGAAGGGTCAGGCAATCCGAAATGGGCCGCGAGAATGCTTGGCTCTAAGCGACCATTTCAGTCAGGTAATCTCAAGCAACCACCAAATCTTGTCCGATATGTCTTTAGCAGTTAATTGGGTCCATTTCCGGACTGCTCCGCGGCCCCGCCAAATCACTGCTAGATTGTCATCATCTTACAAATCTTCCCCGGCATTCGCCGGGGAAGATATATATATATATTGGGATTTGGTGATTGAGCGCAGTCGATAGGCAATCATGGAGGCCTTGTTCGGCTGGGGAGGAACGGAGTGACTCAAGACGAACGTATCACCCTGTCGAATCCGAGCTTGCTGGTTCGCTGCCTATTAATTCGGGAGATGTAATGAGCCGAGGGGACACCTATGATTACGCGAGCAGGAAGTTCGCCAGCAGCGCGGCCAGAAGTATCACCAGGAAAAGGTTCGAAACAAGAAAGACGCGACTGGCAGTCTCGGGCCCTGATGAGCGCAGCAGCGAGGTCGAGCTCCGTACAAAGATGAAGCCAACAGCCGCACTGGGAATTAGGTAGATCCACCCCAGTTCCGGATGAACGGCCAGGGCGAGGGCAGCGGCGGTGGTTCCCAGGGCATGCAGCAGCACCCAGATTGCTGCTTGTTTGGGGCTAACCACCGCCGGAAGCATGGGAAAGCCACCCTGTTGATAATCCGATCGATGCAGCAGCGATAGGCTCCAGAAGTGTGCAGGGGTCCACAGGAAGAGGAGCAGCGCCAGGCTGATCACGAAAGGGTCACTCCAGGCACCAACAGCCGCACCGCCGCTCATCACGGCTGCGCTGCCGGCGGCACCGCCGATGACAATATTGAGGATGGTCCTGGGTTTAAGCCAAAGCGTGTAAACACCAACATAAATGGCGGCCCCAAACAGCAAACATATCGCCAAAGCCGGATTGAAGGGCCACGCGATCCCAACGGCGCCGAGAATCAATCCAAGACTGATCCAGAGGATCAGATCGGGGGTCTCGATGCTCCCCCGTACCAATGGCCGATTGCGCGTTCGAGGCATGGAGGCGTCGCTCTCTCGTTCCAGGTACTGGTTTAACCCGGAAGCGCCAGCAGCGGCCGTGCCGCCAGTGGCCAGGAGGAGCAGGGAAGTGGCGAAGCCTGGAGCTCCCTGCGCACCCAAGAAGGCTCCGCCGAAGGCTGCCAGCAGCAGCAGTGCCACGATTCGCATCTTGAAGAGCTCTGCCGCCAGGCTCAGGTATCCCGTAAGCCCGCGCTGTCGCCAGGCGTGGGCTTCTTCTCCTTGACGGATGGTGCGCTGTACGGTCACTTGACCAGCCATTGGATCCCTTTCCGAAAGGAAAGCCAGGGCCCGGCATGGCGCTTTCGCCGGACCCCAGCCCTCATGCGTCGTGTCATTCGCTGGCTTACGGAGCTTGAACGATGAAGGTGCCCCGCATGCCGTCGTCGTAGTGGGTGCCGTCGTCTTCGAAGC
>JBKHKF010000237.1:0-4885 GCA_046537745.1 Anaerolineales bacterium
GCCATCGCTTGACGCCCGCGCTGGGCAAGCTGACCAATCTCATCGAAATAGCCCTCGTAGCGGGCTTTATCCTGCTTCCACCGCTCCCGAACGCCGGCCACCGCATCTCCGGTTGGGGAGGGGATTCCGGTATCGGCGATCACGAGAGTAAAGGGATCGTCAATGGGGAAGGTCTCCAAGGGGGCTCCTTTGATAAAGAAAACGGGAGCTTCATGGGCGACGACAGTGTTGTCAATACCAGAGGGGGTGCCGTGATGCAGTTTCTCGACTTCATACGCCAGCGTGGCCTGGACGGTTGGTGATAAGGGGTGGCCAAGGTGTTGGCTGAGCGCGCGGATGACGGCCACGCTGACGGCTGCACCTGAGCCCAATCCTGCGGCGATGGGCAGGTCGGAATCGATGGTGATTCGGAGATCGGGGCTGGACTTTAGCTCCAGGGCCTGGAGCGTCAATCTGACAGCCAGGGCCACGGGCTGAGCGTCGTCGGCTTCGTGTAGCCAAAAGTCTACATCGGCCTGTTCTGAGATTAGATGGATCCCAGGATGGTCACTATCCTCAACGGTCGCCCACGCTTGTAGATCGCTGAGCGGGACGGCCAGGGCTGGCCGGCGGTAAACAACGGCGTGTTCACCGAGCAGGATGATTTTTCCGGGAGCTGAAGCGCTGGTCATGAGCCCAGATAGAGAATAAAGACTGAACTCAATCCCCAGAGAATAAGCGTTGTCAGAAGGGGTAAATCTCGAACCACCAGTTCCTCCGGCGCGCCGCCGAGCTGTTCGACGTGGATCAGGTGCAGGTAGCGGAATATGCCATAAATCACAAGGGGGATGGTCAGCATCATGAGATGGTTGTCGGGAAGATTCTCTGCCGAGAATGTGTAAAGCGAATACGCCATGATGGTCAGCGCTGATACGATCACAATTAGCTGGTCAAGCAGTTTTATGGAGTAACCATCAAGCACTCTGCGATGGGAGTTTGCTCCTTCGGCCAGCAGCGTGATTTCAGCCCGTCGTTTGCCGAAACCGATGAAGAGAGCCAGCAGCGTAGTGCATACGTAAAGCCAGGGGGAAAAACGTTCGACCGTAATCAAGGATACTCCCGCCCCGACTCGGAGCACAAAGCCAGCTGCGATGATGAAGACGTCGATGATCGGGACATGCTTCAACCAATAGGAATAGAAGAAGTTTAATGTGAGGTAGGTCAGCACGATCAGCGCAAATGGGCGGGAGAGCAGGAAGCTGCCGCCGAGGGAAAGGACCAACAATCCAAATGCACCCACCCGTGCCACGCTGATGGGAAGGTCGCCTGAGGCGATGGGGCGGAAGCGTTTGGTGGGATGCTGTCTGTCCGCTTCAATATCCGCGATGTCATTCAACAGGTACACGGTGCTCGAGGCAGCGCACAGGAGCAGGAAACCGATGGCAATCCGGATGGTTGGTGCCGGCGAGAATAGCTGACCGTCGAATACCAGCGCCGCAAAGACAAAGCCGTTCTTGATCCACTGACGGGGCCGCAGCGCTCTGATCCATGAAAATAGCATGTGGGCGATGATAGCAGGATCAGAGGTGATCAGCAAGATGCAGGCGCTGCTGAGTAGAATAGGCACATGAAGAAGAAGGAGCGATTGGATCGAGAAATGATCCGCCGGGAAATGGCACCCGACGTGGACCAAGCCTCCCGTTGGATCATGGCCGGCCGAGTCTGGGTGAACGGCCAACGAGCTGTCAAGGCCGATCAACGGGTTTCGCCGGGCGATTCCATCAACATAGAGGAGCCGCGCCGTTTCGTTTCGCGCGGCGGCGAGAAGCTGTCCTCCGCGCTGAGCCAGCTCCCATTGGAGATTGCGGAGAAGACCTGTGCGGATGTGGGCTCCTCTACAGGCGGCTTTACCGATTGTCTGCTCCAGGCAGGAGCCCGGCGCGTCTATGCAATCGATGTTGGGCGCGGACAGCTTCACTGGAAGCTGCGGCAGGATGATCGGGTGATATCGATGGAGCGGACTGACGCCCGTGCGCTGAGGGAGCTGCCAGAACCCATTGACCTGGCGACGGTGGACGCGTCCTTCATTTCCCTTGAACGGCTTCTACCGGTGGTGAGTGGCTGGCTGGCTGATTCCGGGGACCTGCTTGCACTGGTGAAACCCCAATTTGAGGCAAAGCCTTCCGAAGTCGAACAAGGCGGTCTGGTCCGCGATGTGGGCGTCCAACGGCGCGTGCTGCTGGAGGCAGCGCGCTGGTTCGAGCAGGCCGGCGTCCCTCCGCAGCGGATCCTTCCATCCGAGGTCGCCGGCGCCAAGGGTAATCAGGAGTATTTCCTATGGGGGCGGGTGGGCGGCGAAACGAGTCCGCCTGAATCCCTGCTGCCCTCTACGTTCGAGCGAAGCTAGTGCCGCATCTCGGTTATACTTAACGCCTCGAATTCTCCATTGAATTTCCATATTGCGAATCGACTGAGATGAAGCAAAGTAATATCCGAAATTTCTGTATCGTGGCGCATATCGACCACGGAAAATCAACGCTGGCTGACCGCCTGCTCCAGCTGACCGAGACCATCGCCGATCGGAAGATGATGGAGCAGGTCCTGGACAGCATGGATCTTGAGCGTGAGAAGGGCGTCACCATCAAAGCCTCGGCCGTACGGATGAAGTACCGGGCCAAGGGCGGTGAGTCCTATCAGTTGAACCTGATCGACACGCCCGGTCACGTCGATTTTGGCTATGAGGTAAGCAGGGCGCTGGCGGCCTGTGAAGGAGCCGTCCTGGTGGTGGATGCCAGTCAGGGAGTGGAGGCGCAGACGCTGGCCAATCTGTATCTGGCGCTCGAGGCCGATCTCGAGATCATTCCGGTGATCAACAAGACGGATCTCGCTGCGGCCAGAGTGGAAGAGGTGCGCCAGGAAATTCACCAATTGCTGGGCGTTCCCCCCGAGGGCATCCTGGCCATTTCCGCAAAAGAAGGGACCAATGTATCCTCGGTGTTGGAAGCGGTGGTTGAGCGGGTGCCGGCGCCGTCGGGATCGCGGGATGAACCGCTGAGAGCACTTATTTTTGACTCGCATTACGACACCTACAAGGGCGTTGTCGCCTATGTCCGTCTCTTTCAAGGGAAGCTCGTCGAGAATGGCAGCATCCAGTTGATGGGTTCGGGCGCCGAAGCTCGACCGTTGGAAGTTGGCGTGTTCTCACCGGACCTGGTGCCGATCGACCAGCTGCAAGCAGGTGAGGTGGGTTATGTAGCCACCGGGCTCAAATCGGTCCGCGAATGCCGGGTTGGGGACACCATCACATTGCGAGAGACGCCAGCGGAGGAGCCGCTGCCGGGCTATCGAACCCCAAAACCCATGGTCTTTGCTGGTCTATATCCAGTGGAGGGGGAGGATTTCGCAGATCTAAAAGAAGCCTTGGAGAAGCTCCAGCTCAACGATGCTTCCTTGACTTATAGCCCTGAGACTTCTCAAGCGCTGAATTATGGCTTCCGGGTCGGCTTTCTGGGAATGTTTCACATGGACATTATTCAGGAGCGGCTGGAGCGCGAGCATGACCTCGAGCTCATTGCCACGGCTCCATCGGTGGAGTACGAGGTTCGGAGAATAGACGGAGAGATCGAGAAAATTGAATCTCCGGCGGCGCTGCCGGAGCGAGGCGAGATCGAAGGGATCCGGGAACCGTGGATGCGCATCCAGATATTCACGCCCGATGATTATTACGGGCCGGTGATGGAGCTGGTAACAGGACGGCGTGGCGAATTCGTGCGCCAGGAATATCCGGCACCTGACCGTGTCGTTTTGCACTTCGACATTCCATTGGCTGAACTCATCGTAGATTTCTATGATGCATTGAAATCGAGCACGCGGGGCTATGCTTCCCTGGATTATTCCTTCCTGGGTTATCGGGAAGAAAATCTTGTTAAGTTAGAGATATTGGTGAACGGCGATCCGTTGGACGCGTTGGCGATGATTGTGCATGAGGAAGAGGCGTACCGGAAAGGAAAAGCGCTGGTTTCAAAGCTCAAAGAGCTGATCCCGAGACAGCAGTTCCCGGTTCCGATCCAGGCGGCAGCAGGGGGCAGGATCATCGCCAGAGAAACCGTACGAGCGCTGCGGAAGGATGTAATTTCAAAATGCTACGGCGGCGATGTCAGCCGGAAGCGCAAGCTCCTTGAACAGCAGAAAAAGGGCAAACGCCGCTTGAAACGCGTTGGCTCGGTGGATATACCGCAGGACGCCTTTTTGGCGGTGCTTCGGCTCGGTGAAGGTTAGCCAGCTTTTTCAGGCCAAAGATATTAAGGACGGGCGTGGCCGAGTATGAGCGTGCAGAACTCACCCCGGCGGAACCGTAAAATTCAGTGGAGATTTCTGGCTGGACTCGCCCTCAGCCTCGTGTTGCTGTTCCTCGCTTTCCGGCAGACGGATTGGGGGCAAATGTGGGCCCTGTTCCAGGCGGCCGATCGCGGCCTGCTGCTGGCGGCCTTTTTCGTAAATCTTCTGGGGCTGGTCCTTAGGGCGGGCCGCTGGCGCTTGTTGTTCTGGCAGCAGGAACATCTGCCGTTTTCGGCATTTTTAGATTCCGTCAATATCGGATATCTCGTAAACAATCTATTCCCTGTCCGGCTGGGTGACGTGGTCCGCAGCATCTTGCTGGGGCGTTGGCTTGATCTGGGTGTCGCCCGCGCATTCTCGGCAACGGTCATTGAGAGAGTGCTCGATAGTGGGATCGTGCTTGTTCTGTTCTTCTCGCTTTTCCTCGTCTTGCCCCTGCCTGCGTTTGCTTTGAATCTTGGTCTCATGATGGCGCTGGCTGTGGCATTGGCTATTGCCATCATGTTGGTGGTGTTATGGCAGCAGAAGCGCGCTGAAAGGTGGCTGCGGGCGCTGCTTGATCGGATCC
>JBKHKF010000238.1:0-4858 GCA_046537745.1 Anaerolineales bacterium
GTTCCAGGCCGTGACGGTGCCGTCGAGGTCGGCGGAGATGATCGCGTCGTTGGACGACCGCACGATCGCGGCCAGTCGCTCGTTCACGGCCTCACGCGCCCGGCGCCCGCTGATGTCGTGAATGTAGGCGGTGAACATCGGCGGGTTCTTGTTGATTCGTGCCACCGTGATCTCGATCGGAAAGCGCCCTCCCCAGACGTCGAGTGCCAACGCCTCGCGCCGCCGCGGCGAGACACGGGATCCGTCACGAGGCAGCTTCTCGATCTCGGCCTGGCAATCGTCGCGCTCCTCGGGAGCGATCACCAGGTCAGCCATCTTGCGTCCGATCGCGTCTTTGCTCGAGTGCCCGAACTATTGAATGCTGGCTTGGCGCCGCCTCAACTCCAGGAGCTTAAGCACCAGCTTCAAGAACGGACCGGGCAAGTCTTCGAGTTTTCTGATTGGGACACAGCCGAGCAGGAACTGGCCCGGCTTCTCGCTCAGGGGTCCTCGTGAAATCACCTGCGAGATTGATCGGTGACCAGCTTAGCTTTGAATACGCCGGTCGAATTTCTGGATTGCGCGAGGCGTCCATCGAGATTTCGCCCGGTGATCGCCTGGCGCTGGTCGGACAGAATGGCTCCGGCAAAACCACATTGGCCAAGCTGCTCGCCGGACTGCTTGAGCCAGCTTCCGGTCACGTCTTACTCGGCGACCGGGATCTAAAAAGCATCCCGCCGGCTGAACTGGCGCGATCCATCGGCTTCGTCTTCCAGAACCCGGACCATCAAATATTCAGCCCCACCGTGCGGCAGGAGATTGCATTTGGGCCAGGCAATCTGGGCCTATCAGAACACCAAATAGCAGAACGAACAGAGAAAATGCTGGCTCAGTTTGAACTTGTTCCCTTTGCTGACCACCCTCCCGCTGCGCTCAGCTTCGGCTTGAGGCGCAAGGTTTCGGTCGCATCCGTATTTGCGATGGACACACCGTTTCTGATACTGGACGAACCAACGCTTGGGCTGGATTGGCGTACGGCCACTCAACTCATGGATCTCGTCGTTCGCTCGGCTCAAGAAACCAAGGCCATCCTCTTCATCAGCCATGACCTGCGGCTGGTGGCCAGATACGCCAAGGAGACATCGGTCTTGCATCAGGGGGAACTTGTAGCTCGCGGCCAAACGAATCGCATCCTGCTCGATCGCGAACTGTTGATGCAGGTGGGATTGGCCGCGCCTCCCATCGTTCACCTGGCAGCAGCGCTGACGGATCATGGCTTTCCTGATAACGCCCTCCATGTCGCTGGCTTTGTCGAGGCTGTGGCAGGAATGCTGGAGGGTGAACGTTGAGTGCAATCGGGTTGTATCAGACTCGAGAAAGCTGGCTTCACGGGCTCGATCCGAGAGTCAAATTCCTCTTCACCCTGAGCACGATCCTTTTAGCGCTCCTGTACCAGGACCTTGCGTTCATGACTGTCCTCTTTGTCTTCCAGTTCGCCCTTTACCTGAGTGCCGGTCTCTCTTTCGAACGCTGGAGAGCAACCATGCTCCCACTCCTGCCCGTGAGCCTGCTGATGTTAATTCTACGTTGGGTTTTTTACCCCTCCGGGCCCGTCTGGACCAACCTGGGGCCTATCCAGCTCACTTTCGGGGGGCTCGCCGCCGGCACCGCCGTCGCCCTTCGGATCCTCACCCTGGCTGAATCCGTTGTACTTTGGCTGGCCACCACCAGCAATCAGGAACTCATCCGGAGCCTGGTATCCATGGGTTTGCCCTACAGTTGGGGTCTGTCCTTCTCACTGGCGCTGCGGTTTCTGCCTGATTTCTTCAATACATATCGCACCATCGAGCAGGCACAGCGGGCCCGCGGCCTCGACTTCGCCAACGCGTCGCTCTTGCAGCAGGTGAACGGTCGCCAACCGATCCTGATTGCCATGATCATCTCTTCGCTCCGGAAAAGCGAACAAATGGCCATTGCCCTGGAGGCGCGCGCCCTAGAATCCCCTGGCATAGCCCGCACCACCTATCGGCCGCTCTCGATGGATCGCATAGATTGGTTGGCGCTTTTTATCATCCTCATTTCGCTGCTGCTCCTGCTAATGATGCGCTTCGAACCGCTATCCGCCACCTGACCCAACCAATCTGCTTTATGATTTGCATGCAGCTCTTTACTATTCCTGAATCCGGAAAGCGAATATGAACAGTTTTCCAGTCGGAAAAATTCCTGCAAGCTTGCTGGAGAGCCTATGGCGCCAGTTCGGCTCACAGCCAGAATCACTCATCCTTGGTCCCGGTGTTGGCCGGGATGTCGCGGTAGTGGATATCGGCGACGAATATCTTGTGGCCAAAACAGACCCCATCACCTTCGCCACTGACAACATCGGCTGGTACGCCGTGCATGTGAACGCCAACGACGTTGCTTGCAGTGGGGCGCAGCCAGAGTGGTTTATGGCAACGCTCCTGCTGCCCGAATCGCAGGCGACCCAGGCCACCGTGGAGTCGATTTTCCAGCAGCTGGCCGAAGCCTGCCACACGATCGGCGCTTCGCTCATTGGCGGACACACTGAGGTCACTCACGGCATCGACCGACCTATCATCATGGGCTGCCTCCTGGGCCGGGTGGCCAAGGACCAGCTCGTGACTTCCGAAGGAGCCCAAGCAGGGGACGCGGTGCTGCTCACAGGCGGCGTCCCCATTGAAGCCACCGCGATCATCGGCCGCGAAAAAGCCGCCGAGCTGCAGGGATCCTTCAGCCCGGAGTTCATCGAGCGGTGCCAGGAGTACCTTTTTGATCCGGGAATCAGCGTCCTCCAGGAAAGCCGACTGGCCGTGCAGACAGGGCCGGTTCACGCCATGCACGACCCAACGGAGGGCGGTTTGCTGACCGGCCTGTGGGAGCTGGCTCAGGCCTCTGAGATGAATTTGCTGATTGAGGAGGCCGCCATCCCGATCGTACCGGAGGGTGGAGAACTATGCCGCTACTTCGGGCTCGATCCGCTAGCGACGATCGCCTCGGGCGCACTGCTGCTGACAATACCTGAGCAAGCCGTCGCGCCGCTGCTGAGTGAATATCAACAACACAGCATCACCTGCCTGCAGATTGGCGAAGTGATCCAGGGCGACGGTGAGGTGTTCATGGTGAGCGAAGGGGAACGGCGGTTGATTACGCCTCCAGAGAGAGACGAAATCGCGAGGCTATTCGAAGCTCCTTAATCATCCTTTTTGATGCCAAGAAGCGCACTATGAAAAGATGGCGACAGGCCAGCCTGTCGCCATCTTCACACATCGATGTCTCTTTTGATTAGCAGCAGCCTCCGCCGCCGCAGCCGCAGCCGCAGTCACAGTCACACGCGGCGAACTCACCTTGTCGGATCATCCTTTCCATCATGTGGTCGATACCTCCTTTCTTGAAATTCCTTCCCGTATCCATCGATAGCTATCGATGCTTGTAGGCAAAAAAAGGGCACATCAATCGCTGAAGTGTTCTGCTTCCGAAGTCTCCGGTGCCAGGTTAAGGATCAACTGACCGCAGCACTTAGCCACTGCATCTTGATTCAAACTGTAGAAAACTTGACGACCTTCGCGCCGAGCATGGACCATGCCGGCCTTTCTCAATAGTGAAAGGTGATGGGACACGGTCGGCTGGCCGACGCCCACCTCTTCGACCAGTTCGCCAACGCTGCACCAGCGGCAGCAGCACGCCTCCATGATCTTCTGGCGCGTTTCATCCGCCAGCAATTTTCCAAATTCGACAATATTTGAGGATGGATCTTTCGTATTGATCATCATCAATATCAAAAATAATTGATCAGCGTCGATATGTCAACCCCTTGTCGGGATGAGCAGCGGCCATCGGTTATAATCCGCGCCATGTCCGCTCGCAGACTTCGCCTGGTGGGTGCAGCCCTGCTGGCCCTATCCCTGCTCCTTTTACTGGCCATGCTCCTGTATCAACTCCCTTTTGTACAGGATCGGCTGGGCTGGCGCATTTCAGCGCTGCGCGCCGATATTAGATACGCTCTCTCACCACCTGAGCAGGCCGTTTTCACACCCAACCCGACGCTGGCGGCCGTGGTGAACACCACCCTGGCCGCTATGACCCCCAGCCCGGTTCCGACCGCAACACCGGGGGCAACCGCGCTTCCCACCGCCGACCTCAGCCCAACCGTAGAACCGACTGCGCTGCCTGCCAGCGCGATCCTTGGTGGAATCACCCATGAATACCAGAAATGGAACAACTGCGGCCCGGCGAACCTGAGCATGGCCCTTTCCTATTGGGATTGGTCCGGCGACCAGCGGCCAGTGGCCGAATACACCAAACCCAACCCGCGCGACAAAAACGTGATGCCCTATGAAATGACGGCCTACGTCGAAGAACACACGGATTTCGATGCGCTTTATAGAGTAGCCGGCGATCTCCAGCTGCTCAAGACCTTCATCAGCGCCGGCTTCCCGGTGATCATTGAGAAGGGCTACGAGGGAGCGGGCTTTGAGGATTGGATGGGCCACTACGAAGTTGTATCGGGCTACGATGACGGAGCCCAGCAATTCATCGTGCAGGACTCCTACATCATGGCCGACCTGCCCGTTTCCTATGCAGAAATGGAGCAGTACTGGCGTCACTTTAACTACACTTACATCGTGATTTACCCGCCGGAGCGTGAACAGGAAGTTCTGGCTATTTTGGGCCCTGATGCGGACGAAGAAGCGAACTGGCAGAGGGCAGCTCAAAAAGCCTCCGACGAGATTATTAGCCTGTCCGGCCGGCCGCAGTTCTTCGCCTGGTTCAATCGAGGGACCAGCCTGGTCGCTCTGCAGGATTATGCCGGCGCGGCCAACGCCTACGACGAAGCTTATAGCATTTACGCTCAGCTCGACCC
>JBKHKF010000239.1:0-4856 GCA_046537745.1 Anaerolineales bacterium
GCCCTGATCCATTAGTTTTTCGATCTCTTCCAGCCAGCCCGCCGCTAGCATATCGTCAATGCGCTGATCGATCCTTTCGTAAAGCTCTTCCCGGGGTCGTATCAAGCCGATCTGAAGCACTTCGAATGGGGGCGGCACTTTGACCCTGAGCTTGCTGGGAGGCACACCTGTAATCTCATAGATTTCGAGTGCACGAATAACGCGGCGAACATTACGGGGGTCAATGGCGGCGGCTCGTGCTGGATCCAATCGACGCAGCCGATCATGAAGGGCCCGATGACCGTGCTCCTCCGCCCATTGCTCCATGCGCCGACGAAAGCTGAAATCATCCGGCCGCGGGGGCGGCACCCAACCTTCGAGGACAGCTCGTATATACTGGCCGGTCCCGCCCACCAGGAAGGGTAGGCGTCCGCGCTGATGCACCTCTCCGATGACCGCAAGCGCCGCTTTTCGATACTCGGCAAGGCTGTAAGTTTCGCTTGGATCAACGATGTCTATCAAATGGTGTGGAACAATGGACCGCTCTTCGACTGTTGGTTTTGCCGTACCAATGTCCATGCCCCGATAGACCAGTCGAGAGTCGGCCGAGATGATCTCCCCATCCATCCGTCGGGCCAACTCGATGGACACGGATGTTTTCCCAACCGCGGTGGGGCCAATAATCGCGATCAATGGATGTTCCGGCTTCATCAGCGCTGCAGATCTTCCGACGCCTCGACTGCATTTACATAATGATCGATCCTGCCAATTTGACCATCGCTTGACTGTTCGATCGCGATCACGTCGATTCGCCAATCCGCCTGAAGTTCGTTGATGGATTCAAGATAGCGCCATGCCGACCGTTGGATCCTGCGTTGCTTGCGCGCATCCACCGCCCCCTCTGGCGGCCCGAAGCTGGTGCTCTTTCTTGTCTTTACCTCCACAAATACAAAGCTGCCATCCTTGATCCCAATCAAGTCGATCTCACCTTCCGTCGTACGCCAATTCCGCTCCAGAACCTCAACGCCGGTGGCAGCGAGATGGCCTGCAGCTACTTCTTCCCCCCATTGACCGAGCGGCTTCATCCTTCGCCTCCAAGAAGCGAATTGAACGCCCGACGCCAGAAGGGTTGCTCAGGCGATCGCTGGCTCTCCACCAAAGTTCTGTACAACTCCTCCAGCATTGAAGTGGTTCGTTTGACGTCATAAAGGGCAGCTCTTTCAGCTGCCCTTTGGGCCATACTGCGACGCAGCGACTCATCAGCCACCAGCCGGCTTAACTTCGAGGCGTAGGATGCCAAATCGTGCGCCGCCAGATAGCCTGTTTCTCCGTTCTCCACGATATCCCCCACCCCAGGTGATTCCACCCCGACCACCGGCAACCCCGTCGCCATCGCCTCAATAAGGGAGAGGGGATGCACCTCGGTCACGGAGGCTGTCACAAAAAGGTCACCCAACCCCAGATAGTCTGGAACTTCCTCATGAGGGACAAGACCCACGAACTTCACTTCGTCTACGATGCCAGCTCGATGGGCAAAATCCTGTAGATTACCCAGCTCTGGACCCTTTCCGACCAGAACCAGTCGGGTGTTTGGAAATGCCTCATGCACCCCGGCAAACGCCCGCAGCAAGAAGGTCAGATTCTTTTCCGGGCCCAACCTGCCGGAGTACACCAACACGACATTTTCCTCCGCCAGCCCTATGGATCCTCTTGGCTTTGGACTCCTCGCTTTTCGATAAGGTTCGAGATCGATGCCATTGGGGATTACCCGGATCTCCGATTCGACATCCAGGTCCCGAAGCACATGTTTTAGGCCAGCAGAGGGAGCGATCACCATGTCCACTTCGGAGCAAAAGGCTGGGAGGTAGGCGTGCAGGAAACCCGACCCAATTTGATCGGGCATCATCGGCAAATACGCTTGCGCATACAGGTCATAGCGGGTGTGGCTCGTGAATACAATCGGCAGATTGTGCTGGCGACCATATCGCAGCGCCAATCGCCCGCTCAAGAAGGGATGATGGACGTGCAGTATATCCATCGTCCCCAGAACCTGCTGAGCGTGGTCGGAATAGCGAAAGTTAAGCTGGATCGTGGGCTCCCGGATGGGCACGGGGATCCCTGACGATCGAACGATGTTTTCATCAGCATCCTCCGGCAACTTCTTGCCAAAGGTGAACACGAAGACCTCATGGCCTCGAGATTGAAGCTCTCGTTGGGCTTGCTCAATAACAATGGTGACACCGCTGATGTGCGGCTTGTAGATGTCAGCCAGCATGCCAATGCGCATAATTATTCCCTCCGCGCCCTCATCCTACGCATTTGTTGGTGAGCGGTCAAGCAGCGCCTCCCTCACGATCCCTTTGACACCAGTTGAGGTATTTGGAAAGACACATTAATGAATATGCCAATTTCATCGTAGTTGACATATAGACAGACCAAGGGCTAGAATATCGGTTTATAGGGAGCCAAGGAGCAGATGTACTTCACCATGAAGGCATCCTTGGAGAAGGGAGACGCTATCGGGCGGACCTAAATCACTCATCATTCGGAGCACTTCGGCCATCAGGCCATGCTCCACATTTGTTCAGCTCTTCAGGAGGAGAATACCAAATGAAACGCTACCTCGTACTAGCTTCAATGCTGGTCCTGGCCGGTTTGGTCTTGGCCGCATGTGGTGGAGGCGGTGGAGCAGCCGAGTTTACATGTGAAGACGACATCGGCTGTGTCACCTACGGTCCTGACGACCCCGTCCGGATTGCCTCTGCCCTCGTAATTTCCGGCCCGAACACCGACCTGGGCACGGACTCCCAGTATGGCGTCGAGATCGCCATCGATTTCCAGGGTGATCTTCTCGGGCACCCCATCGAACTGCAGGCGGAAGATGACGGCTGCAGCGCTGAGGGTGGTCAGGCAGCTGCCCAGAAGATCGTTTCCGACCCCAGCATCATCGCGGTTGTCGGCACCAGCTGCTCCGGCGCTGGCGTCCCGATGTCTGAGGTGATCTCCGAGGCCGGCTACGTGATGGTCTCGCCCTCGAACACGGCTCCGTCGCTGACGGATCCCGATCAGGCCTGGACTCCTGGCTACCTGCGCACCGCCCATAATGACGAGATCCAGGGGCAGGCAATGGCCACCTTCGCGCTCGAAGAACTGGGTGTGACCACCGCCGCCGCCATCCACGATGGCGACCCCTACACCGAAGGCCTGGCGCGCGTCTTCGCTGAATCCTTCGAGGAACAGGGCGGCGAGATTGTAGAGTTCACCGCAGTCAACAAGGGCGACACCGATATGCGCCCCGTGCTGACTTCGGTCGCCGCGGCTGGTCCGCCAGAATTCCTCTACTTCCCCGTCTTCACCGCTGAAGGCGGCTTTATCGCCAAGCAGGCTAAGGAAGTCTCCGACCTAGAGGATGCAACTCTGGCTGCCGCTGATGGCATGATCTCCGATGCCGCCATCGAGGCCGTCGGCGAGGCTGGCGAAGGCATGTACTTCTCCGGTCCAGACCTCAGCTTCACCGGCAGCCTCTACAATGAGGAGTTTGTGCCGGCCTATGAGGAGAAATACGGCTCCGAGCCCATCTCCGTCTTCCACGCCCACGCCTTTGACGCCGCGAATATGATCTTCGCTTGCGTTGAAGAGGTTGCAGCACAGGAAGAGGACGGCACCATTCACGTTGGCCGACAGGATCTACGTGACTGCCTGTTCGCCACGGAAGGCTTTGAGGGCGTGACCGGCACCCTGAGCTGCGATCAATACGGCGACTGCGCTGACCCGCAGATTTCCGTTTCGCTGTTGACCGGCGGCGCCTACGAGCGCATCTGGCCGTAAGCTACATCCGAAGCTGATACGTTCCTCGTGAACTGACAGCTTTTGATTGCAGACGCACTATGGGGATGGGCCCAGAAGCTTCTGGGCCCATCCTTCAATCACCTTCCATTTGGAGAGTTCCATGGCCGATCGTCTACGTAATGTCGATTTCATCAGCGTGTTTTTATGGTTAATCCGGGCGGTCATCCTTATCCTGGTCGCCTGGGGAACCATTTCCGCCCTGCTTGATAACCCCTATTCTGCCCGCCAATGGGCTGATTTCTTCATCTTTGGTATTGCCCAGGGCAGTATGTATGCACTTATAGCCATCGGCTACACGCTAGTTTATGGCGTACTTTTTATGATCAACTTTGCTCACGGCGAGTTCTTTATGTCGGGTGTAATGACCGCAACAATCTTCGTCGCCGCGCCCATGGCCGCCTCCGGCTTCCTCGACCGACAGCCGATTTTAAGCCTGGTGATCATCACCGTGGTTTCTATGATTGTTTCGGTCCTGGTGGCTGTGGTCACAGAACGCATCGCCTATAAACCATTGCGCAAGGCGCCGCGGTTGGTGCCGCTGATCACTGCCATTGGCGCTTCCTTCTTCTGGCAGTACTTCTTCCGTGGCTTGTACGGCTCCGAGGTAAAACCCTTTCCGCAGTTGCAATCGCTGACTGGAACCGTCACAATTCTTGACGTCCAGATACTGAAAGTCCACCTGGTCGTCATCGGCGTGACGATTGTCATGCTGATCGGTTTGAATTTCTTCATCATGCAGACAAAGACGGGCAAGGCGATTCGGGCGGTCGCCGAGAACAAGGATGTAGCAGCCCTGATGGGCATTGACGTCGACCGCGCCGTGACCATCACTTTCGCCACCGGCGCCGCCATGGCCGGTGTGGCCGGCGTGTTATTTGCCCTGGTCTTCCGGCAAGTGCACTTCTTTATGGGTTTCCTTCCAGGCATTAAAGCCTTTACAGCCGCAGTGCTTGGTGGAATTGGCAGCATTCCCGGAGCCGCGTTAGGCGGTTTGGTGCTGGGCCTTTTTGAATCAATCGGGCCCAGCC